>MFYY01000080.1:9533-17115 GCA_001787855.1 Candidatus Riflebacteria bacterium GWC2_50_8
GCCGGGGTGGCAGAAGCATCTGCTGAAATGATCTCAGCCTGGTATTACTTACGCTTGATGTTGTAGAAACTGTCGAGGCCCATGAATTTGGCATCGCAGCCAAGTTCGTCTTCGATCTTGAGCAGGCGGTTGTATTTGCAGATGCGGTCGGTTCTTGAAGCAGAACCGGTTTTGATCTGGCCGACGTTGGTTGCAACGGCGAGGTCTGCGAGAGTCGTGTCTTCAGTTTCGCCTGAACGATGCGAAATTACACAGGTGTAGCCAGCGCGCTTGGCCATTTCGATGCATTCAAGAGTTTCAGTCAGGGTTCCAATCTGGTTGAGTTTGATAAGAATTGAGTTGGCGATACCTTTGTCGATGCCCGTTTTCAGGCGTTCAACATTGGTTACGAACAGATCGTCGCCAACCAGTTGAAGTTTGCCGGCCGCTTTCTTGGTGAGGTATTCCCAGCCTTTCCAGTCATCTTCGGCCATGCCGTCTTCGAGAGAGATGATCGGGTATTTTTTTGCCCAGGCCAGCCAGTAGTCAGCCATTTCTTCGGGAGTTTTCTTGGATTTGTCTGACTTCTTGAACACGTAGTGACCCTTGTCAAAGAATTCGCTGGCAGCGGGGTCAAGGGCGATAAAGATGTCTTTACCAGCTTTGTAACCGGCCTTGGCGATTGCTTCAAGAATAACTTCGATTGCTTCTTCGTTTGATTTAAGGTTCGGGGCGAAACCACCTTCATCGCCTACGGCAGTGTTATAGCCCTTGGTCTTAAGAACGCCTTTAAGAGCGTGAAAAGTTTCGATGCCCATCTGCAGAGCTTCATTAAAGCTTTTGGCGCCAGCTGGCATTACCATGAATTCCTGAAAATCCACGTTGTTGTCAGCGTGTGAACCGCCGTTGAGAATGTTCATCATCGGTACCGGCAGAGTGCAGGCATTGGCGCCGCCGATGTACCTGTAAAGAGGCAGCCCGGCAAATTCTGCCGCTGCTTTGGCTACTGCCAGTGATACGCCGAGAATAGCATTGGCGCCCAATTTGGCTTTGTTTTTGGTTCCGTCCATGGCGATCATGGTGGCATCGACTGCGCGCTGTTCAACCGCATCCATGCCCTCAATTTCGCCTGATAAAATTTCGTTCACATTTGCTACTGCTTTCAGAACGCCTTTGCCGCCGTAGCGCTTTTTGTCGCCGTCGCGAAGCTCAACGGCTTCGTGTTCGCCGGTCGAGGCACCTGATGGGACGGCTGCACAGCCATAAGCGCCGCTTTCAAGTATAACTTCTACTTCGATAGTGGGGTTGCCACGGCTGTCGATGATTTCACGCGCCTGAATAGCATCAATAATAGACATTGGAGCCTCCTGAAAAAAGTTAATGCATGGCATTCATGCTGCGTCAGTCTAGCACAAAACCTGAAGTTGCAAAAGACTCAAGTAACGCTTGACATTTATGCTGCGTTGTGGCATAAAATTTTTGCATCGCAATAAAGTTGTTGATATAACTATTCAGGAGCATTCTATATGAGCAGATCAGCAAGAATCGCCGGCAGCGGCGTTCATATACCGAAAGAAGAGCATTCTAACGAGGAATTCAGGAGGAAGTTTGGCGATGAAATTATTAACAAGAACGAAGAGGCAACCGGTATCCTTACCAGATTTCGTGCCCCAGCAGACTGGGCAGCTTCTGATCTGGCGGTGGAAGCCTGCCGGGCAGCCATGGCAGATGCCCGGGTGCAGCCTGAAGATATTGATCTGATCGTTCTCGGCACCGACACTCCCGATTACATTACTCCGGCAACCTCTGTTGTGGTGCAGCATAAACTTGGTGCCAAAAATGCGGGTACTTTCGATGTCGGTTGTGCCTGTGCATCATTTCCAACCGGCCTGGCGATTGCTTCCGGCATGATGGCAAATCAACCCAATATTCGGCGTGCGCTGGTGATCGGGGTTTACATGATGCATCGCCTTGCCGATCTCGACAACGATCCGATGAGTTTTTATTACGGCGATGGTGCGGGTGCCGTAGTTCTTGAGGCCGGCGACAAGCCCGGCTTTATTTCTTCGGCTCTTGCCGCTGACGGATCGTATTATCAGTGCTGGGGCATCTATTCGAGCGGGACCAAAGAGCCGCCCAGCGAAGAGTCGCTCAAGGCCGGTCGCGCCCAGGTTCGTTTTGTTACGCCCTTCCCGTCAAGTGTGAATCGTGAGGGCTGGCCGAAGCGTGTGCGAGAGGTAGCCGCCAACGGCGGTTTTAAAGTAGAAGACATTGATCACATTGTGTTTACTCAGGTGCGCAGCAAGACGATCACTCAGGTCATGGAAGATCTCGGTTTGCCAGAATCGAAGGCCATCAAAATCATGCACGAATACGGTTACATGGGCTCAGCCTGCCTGCCGGTAGCTTTTGATGTTGCCCGCCGCCGCAGCCTGGTTAAGGATGGTGACCTTGTCGTATTTGTTGGCTCAGGTGTCGGCTACAACCAGTGTGCCGTTGCCATGCGCCTCTGAATGTAAGCTGATTAAGCAGATAAACGAAATCTCGCCCAGATAGCTAAAACGAAATCCCCGCTCTCAGAAAATAACACCTGATCGCGGGGATTTGTCTTTTCTAACTTATGAGTTTATCGTGTGACTAGAAGCCCGAATCGTAAGAGTCACCCCGGCTGCCCTTGGGAAGATCAGGCAGCGCCGGCAACAGCGCTGGAATAGCCGGTGAACCATACTGAGCCGAAGAGCCCTGACCGCCACCCATTGAATTCATGTGGTCGACGAGTCTCTGCTTGATCTCGTTGGCGCGAAGTTCGCTGCCCGAATGCAACCCACGTGCTCTCGCCCGGTAAACCATATCGTTCATACGTTCCTGAGCATCAGCCGGCAGCATACCTGTGCTTTCGTATACCGCCTGAGGGCCAATTGGAGTGAGTTGCAGTGGCATCGGGTTGGCGGGCAGCATGCCAGGCCCTGACATCGGCACCGGAGAAACCATCGGTATTGGAGGTTGCTGTGGTGGAGCCAGTTGTGCCAGTCGTTTGCGATGTTCGGCCATGGCCAGTTCCCATGTGTAGACATCTGGTTCATAGATCCGCGGCGCATTACTTTCTTTAATGCCGCGCACAAACCTGTTCTGGTCCTGGTTGAACACTGCACGGCCACTCTTTGCATACAGGCTGTCTCTGATCATGTTTTCAGAAAAGTCGAGGTATTCAAACCTGTCTCGATTTGAGCCTTCGAGGATAGCATGAGCCGGCAAACCTGTAGTAAGACTAAACAGACCGGCCAGTGCGATCCCTTTGACAATATTTTTAACAGTTAACATGATACCCTCCAGTTAAACAGAAACTTGATTACAAAGGTGAAAATCTGTTTAAACCAGTATGCTTTGTCAAGGATAAAAATAAAGCTTTGTTACAACATGCAAAATTCGGTTTTATTGAGCTGATATCAAATTTGCAGAATATTGCAAGTCACTGTCTGGGCAAGTATTTGAATTTGCATGCTGAAAAAAAATGCCCCGGCTTTTCGGGGCAAAGTCGGGGCAGTCAGTTAACAGAGGCTGGTAACGTCAGTTGATTTTAACTTCGATAGTGCGTGGTTTGAGGGCTTCAGCACGGGGCAGAAAGATCGACAGAACGCCGTTTTTCATTTCAGCATTGATTTTCTCCTGGTCAACGCTGTCGCTGAGCTCAAACTGTCTGAAGTAGTTGGCTGGTTCAAATTCGCGCAGCAGGTAGCTGGTTTCGTTGTTTGCGTCTATGTGACCCTCAAGTGTCAGAATGCCATTTTCAACCTTGATTTTGAGCCCGTCTTTGTGAACGCCGGGCATGTCGCAGAGCACATAAAGCCCGTTTTCTTCTTCGTATATGTCGGTAAGTGGCGTTACATAAGCCTCTGGATGTCTTGTAATTTCGCGTTTAACCACCTGGTTCTCATTGTTCTGGTTTGCGGGTATAGTTTTTTCGGCCATGGTAATTTCTCCTTTCATTATTGCCTGTAATCAGTTGACTTTGATTTCGATCTGGCGCGGCTTAGCTTCTTCAGATTTCGGCAGTGTGATCTTGAGAATACCGCTGTTGTATTCGGCTGCGACCTTGTCGGGATTGATCTGGGTCGGAAGCTCGATGGTGCGGGTGAATTTGCCGGCCGAGCGTTCGTTGCGATGATACTTTTCGCTGGCAACCTTTAGGGTAGCCTTCTCGCCACTGATGGTGAGTTTGTCGCGAATCGCAGTGACCTTAAGGCTCTGACTGTCAAGACCGGGAGCCAGTGCCTCTACGTATATGTTCTGGTCGTCAGCCGAAACATTCATCATCGGGTAATGCCGCGAAGACGCTCCCGGCAGAAACGACATGCGCGGCCATCCGCCAACAGAATTCAGCCTGGCCAGTTCACCGAGCTGAGACTGCAGTTGATCCATTTCTTTCAAAAAATTCCAGATAGACATATTTTTATTCCTCCTGTTTGAGTTATGCGTTGATTGATTTCACGCAACTTATATTGCAAGAGGTGTGCCAACTTTTAGAAGTCGCTTCTGGAAGGGATTTTAGCCGATTTTGTGCATGCGACAGGCTGTCGCATGCAACGTCGCGACGCGTCGCAGCAACGTTACAGCGCCATGCTGATCAGTGAATAAACAGTTCCGGCGAGCGCACTGTGATGCCGAGATAACTCGCTTCTAGGCTGTGGATGGTAACGTAGCCATAATAGCCATAGTGTTCTGGATCACGCATTATGATCATGCCCGGGTCATTCCAGGTGCCGGTGCTGGCAAAGTCTTTGAATCTGTCTACGATCAACTCGGTTACGTCGATAATGGTTTCACGCTCGCCTTCTTCACCGAGAACCGCAACTGCCGAAGGTTTTCCTGTATAATCTCCGCCCTCGCGCTGCCAGACTATCAAAGGCGCAGAATGATACCAGTCACAACCATCAATCTCTTTCTCGCGGATTGAGACCTTTCCGTTGCCCTGCTGAAAAGGTCTGGTAAGAGGGTAGATGCGGATCGGAAGCCCATTGTAACGGCCTGCATCGGCAACACACAGCTTTAATAAGGCTCGTGTCGGCTTGAATGTCTTTATGTCGACATGCGCATTGGCAAAGGCTTGCGGTATGTCAAATCTCAGCAGGTAGCGCAAAGTTGTTGGCCCCCCCCACGAACCGATATGGCCGGTAAGATCGGCGCCGCTGTTGCGGTCGTCACGATAAAGACGAATTCTGGCGTGCGGATGCCTGATGAAAGCGTCGGTGCCTGTTCTTACCACAACCCTGGCGCTGCGGCTGCGCTCTGGCACAACCGGCCATTGCAGTTTACGCAGGCACTTCGGGCAGGTGAGCGCATCAGAGCTCACTGAATATTTACAGAATGTGCATCGTGTCAGAGCCTGGGCTGATGAAGAAAGACAAAACACGGCCAGCAGAATCGCCAGCACCAGGTGTGCAGGTCTGACAGACGGTTCTAACGATGTGCATCTTGTTCGCATAGGCGCAAAAAAAGCTGATAATCTCTGTCTATTCATCAAATGATCATGTTCGGAAGCAGTGCTGTCCGAAAAGAACGCTCATTCTGGCTTGGCGACTGGTGCCGCCTGGCGAGCTTCCACGTTGATGCGCACCAGCATCTTGCTTGCATATTGCCCCTGCTGGCTCTTTGGCCCGGCAGACTTGGCGACTTTGCCAAAAACCTGCGCCGCCTCGCGATAGGCTCGCCTGCGGTAATAAACCATGCCCAGGTTCAGCTTGAGAGTGATGTCTTCCGGGCTGATGCCGGTTGCCATTACGTAAGCCTTGGTGGCGTCGATGAGTTTGCCGGTCTTGTAATAAAGATTGCCGAGCGCCGAATAAACGTAGGCGGCCCGCGGGTTTATTTTAATAGCTTCCTTGAGATACTTCTCAGCTTCGCGCATGGCGCCAAGCCGCATTTGTTTCATGCCTTCGTTGAATGCTTTCTGGAAAAGTTCCTGCTGTTTGCGTGCTGCTGCGATGGCCTTTTCGGTTTTTTTGAATTCTTCGGCGGGAAGAATTGCTTCAAGGGCTGCCAGTGCTTCGCGGCTGATTATCGGATCCTTGTCTTTCAGAGCCTGAATAAGAACGTTTCTGGCATTAACCACGCGCATTATGCCCAGCGCTCTTATGGCTGCCCGCCGTTCGTCCCAGTTGTCGTTATTCTGCGCCATTTTTACAAATTCGGTTACGATTGCCGGGTTACCCAGTTCTGCCAGCGCTTCAATATACGCCAGACGCGCTTCGCTGTCGGTCTCTTTATCGAAACGCTTTTTGAGTTCTTCGTAGCAGCGCGGATGACTGATTCGGGCGAGAGCCCTGACTATGTGGATTTTAAGATCGAGAGTGTCTTCGTCAAGAAGCTTGAGAAGATCTATGAATGCTCGACTTACCCGCATTTCACCAAGAATTTTGATAGCCTGAAATTTTAAGGCCCATGATTCGCGTTGCAGTGTTGACAGCAGTCCGGGCACTGCTCGCTCATCGCCGATTTTGCCAAGAGAAATAATGGCGGCCATTGCGAGATCTTCATCCTCGTCTTCAAGCGCCTCAATAAGCGGGTTTACTGCCGAAGTATCACCGAGCGTGCCAAGGGTTTCGGCAGCTGCAATACGTGCCGGCCAGAATTCGTCCTTAAGGTGTGTCTGAATGGCTTCGCCATCGCTGTGCTTGCCAATCTGTCCGAGACTCAATATTGCCTGGCGTCTGATTTCTTCTGATTTGCTCTGCAACAAAGTGGTGACATGTGGCCTGGCTTCATTGCCGAAGCTGATCAAAGACTTGCGTATCCAGTAGTTGACATGCTCGTCAAACTTGCCCAGGTTGCGGCACAGCTTGGGAACCATAAGTTCCGGGCCGATGCGCGTAAATGTTGCGCAAACGCTTTCGAGAAGCATTCGTTTTTCGCTTTTCAACAAAGCAAAAAGATCATCGATAATCTCACTGCCGTAATTAGCCAAAGCCTTTTGCGCAGCATCACGGATTGACTCGGAAGGGTCTTCAAGGGCTCTGAACAACAACGGGAGCGACATGCCGGCGCGAATCCGGCCAAGAGAACGCAGAACCCAGTATCTTGCCTCGGAATCGGTTGAATCGGTAGCCAGTGCTGTCAGTTCCATCAGGGCGTCTTCACCATAGCCGCCAAGTACATCTGAAGTTGTTTTGCGAATTGTCCATGAGCGGTCTTTGAAAAGCTTGATCAGATGCGGGTAAATGCCGCGTGGCTTGATCTCGCCAATTGCTCTGAGGGCCCAGTAGCGAACATCTTCTTCGGCCGAGTTCAGCGCTTTGAGCAGATACGGAACAGCCTTGATGCCAAACTTGACGATAGCCCGGCAGGCATGTTTGCGCACAACCCAGGCCGGGTCGAGAAAGCGCTCGATCATCGCCGGTACCGCATCGGGGTTCAGGTAGTAGCCCATCGATTCGAGTGCTGCCATGCGAATTTCTGAGTCGGGGTCCGATAAAAATTTCTTGATTCCGGCATAAGCAGTTTGTTCATGCATTTTGCCAAGAATTCTGATTGCCCAGTAACGCCGCTCTTTATCCTGGCTCTCAAGCGCAGATACCAGTGGAAATACCGCTTCGCTACCCATGTCGGT
>MFYY01000080.1:17126-20151 GCA_001787855.1 Candidatus Riflebacteria bacterium GWC2_50_8
ATCAGGTAGGGTATTGAGTGAGTACCGAAGTCTTTGAGAATTTCATAGATGAGATCACGGATCAGCTCTGACGGTTGCGAAAGCGCCTCAAAAAGCTTGGCAGCGACATTCGGGTCGCCAATCTCTCGTAGAGCCCGCAAAGCTGCAATTCGCACACCGATGTCGCGGTCCTGCAATTTTTCAAGAAGAATCTTGGTGTGTGAACGGTCACGCATATGGCCAAGACAAATGGCTGCCCAGAACCTGATATTGGAGTCGTTGTCTTCTATGGCCAACTTGAGTGCTTCAACCGCGTTTTTTCCCATCCTGGTGATAGCTGAAGCTGCTCTTGATCTAATTTTCCATGATTTGTCGCCAAACTGTCTGATCAGCAGGGCAAGACTTGCGCGCGGGTGCCTGGCCAGACTTCTGGCGGCCATGCCGGCAACTTCGTCGCGGTGATCGCGCATCAGTGTCATCAGGTTTTCGGTGGCTTCTTCAGTGTCGCAGACGCCCAGAGAGTGGGCGACGCGAAGTCTTACATCGGCAGATTTATCTCTGACCAGCGGTTGCAGCAATTCTGCAAGATTTGACGGGTTGATCATGCTGAGAGCTTCAATGGCTGCACATCTTACTTCGCGAGAACGGTCAGAGAGAACCTTGGTGAGCGGCTCGACTGCTATTGGGGTCTTGAGCCTGCCAAGCGATTTTACTGCTTTAAGTCTTTTGGTTATAAGTGTCGAACGCAGTTCGGTAACCAGGTCTTCGAGTTCATTCTGAATTGCCATGTCGATTTTAGTCAGACTCTTCGCGGCCATAAAACCCCTCGCACAATAACTTTGATACTGGTGAGCGTTCGCCCTGATCAAATAAGATAACACTATTTACATGATTTTGCTCAGATGAATTAATTGTTGTCTGGTCGGCCTGACATTGGTCCGGCATGATGAGTTGACCAAAATCGGTTTAGCTTATATCATGAGTTTATCTGAATCTGACGGAGTAGGCTATGAAAAAAGTTCTGTCGGTCGCTTTGCTGCTTGTATTCTCGTGTCTGTTGGCGGGCGTTTCGCTACAGGCAGAAGAAAAGATCATTGTGCCGGGCGAGCCGCCAATAACCGCTTTTGCCGTCGACTGTCACATTCGTCTGCTCGAATTTGTGCTGACTACCCGACTGACGGTTGCCCAGAAAGAGTCTTTTCAGGCTGCAATTGCCGAGGAATGCGCTGAGATGAGCACTGAAGAAAAGCAGGACTTTCTCGAAGCGGTTGCTCTGGTGGACTCATTGTCAGAAGCTGATGAAGAAACCCTTGAAGAAATTCAGGGCGATCTTGAAGAAGACTTTCAGAAAACTGCCGCAGAAGTGCCAGAAGATGCTGCTGCCCAGTTGTTCAGTCGTCTGCAGAAAGAGAGCACCCGCAAGGTGCTTGAGGATGGTGAAATAGTTATAAGTGTGCAGGCTGTTGAAGGCTTTGTCGAATACCTTGCCTTTCTGTCTCAGCCAGATCAGCCGGTCTGGTATGATGCCTCGGCTACTGCCGCAATCAATGACACTTTGATCAAAAACTTCGCAGCAATGAGCAAAGAAGAAAAGGAAAGTCTCGAAGACTTTCAGATAACCTGGTATATGATCCGCGCGGCATGGCAGAATGTTGAAGATCAGCAGAAAAAAGACGCCTGGCGCAAAGTATTCTCTGGTTGTGGCGTTAAATCAGGTGAAGCGCCTGATGTCGCCAGGATTAAGGTTGCGCTGTCTGATAAAATTTACGGCGAAATGCTTGATGAAGCCAGTGGTTTTGGCGTCGAACCTTTTGAATGGGCCGCTGAATTAGCGGTCAGGGTCTGGTAGAGGAGGAGCACATGGCTGCCATAACGATTAAAAACAAGTATGTTGTCAAGGAACTGGTCGGTGCGACTAAGCTTTGCGAGTCATATGTGATATTAGATCCGCAAAATGGAGCCATGCTTGGCAGTATCGATGAAGAAGCTTCTATGCTGCATTCGATAGCTCGCGCCTTTCTGGATAAGGCTTTTTTGCCGGTAAAACTTACCATGCGCGATCCGCAGGGCGAACCGGTGCTTGATATTTCGCGGCCGCCAGCGCTTGGTAAATCAGTTTTTACCGTTCGGAACGCTGATGGTAAAGTATTATGTCTGCTTAAACAGCGTTTTTCGCTGATGAGCCCAGGTATTGCGGTTGAGGATGGCAATGGGCAGAGTCTGGGAACAATCAGCGGTGGCTGGCGCTTCAAAAATTTTCAGTTCAAGGATAATAATGGTAACCCGGTTGCCACTATCCGGCACAAATCAGAAGGCATTCTAAAAGAACTTCTGACGACCGCCGACACCTACGAAGTCGATATTCACGCCGACACTTCGATGAGCCTGATCAGCCTCGCCGCCACCGTCTGCATAGATTTTACCTTCCACGAAGACTGACCCTCAGCTTTTTAAAAACCTTTTCAGCCCAGCGTTCAGATGCGGTTACTCTGAATGCGCGCCAGTCTTTTCCGGGCCCAGACGTGGGCGACTTTGCCGGCCAGGTTGGCGATTGCGAGAGAGGTGCTCAGAAACCTGAGCGTGAATGGCGTCAGATAGGCAAGTTTTATTAACTGCCAGTAGAGCTCGGTCATGTCTTTTGCGGTAAATGCGATCTCATTGTTTTCGCCGGCAAGTGCCCATGTTTTTCGTAATTTTTCGGCGGCCATGGCGCCATCGCGCATGGTTATGCGGGTTTTAAAAGGACCCCTGGGGAGATAAGGCGGGAGTGGATCGTCCCGACATGCCTGGTTAAACGCTTTTACTGCTGCCTTCGCAAGTTGTTGTCGGATCAATTCAGGTTCGGCGCGCAGCGGCTTTTCTACGACAGCGACAGAAAGGCCTTTGATGGCAGTCTCAGCTTGCGCGCATGCTGTCGGGCAACCACTGAAAAAGACTGGCTTGATGTCATAACTGGCGACTGAAGCTGCAAAAAGCTCTGCTTCGCACAGATATCTGCCGTTGACTTCGATGCCGGCAAATTTGGAAGTGAGAGTGTGCGGAAGAA
>MFYY01000080.1:20209-45486 GCA_001787855.1 Candidatus Riflebacteria bacterium GWC2_50_8
TGGTCGAGTTCGATTGCGGGGTCGAGCATTGCCCTGAACACATTAAAGCCGGTACGATGAAAATCTTTGATGCGGATGCGCTCAGCGCCTGCTTCTTTAAGTGCTCTGCACAAAACGTTGAGATCGCGCGACAGCTCGTGACAGGCGCATACCCAGCCATCATTGAAGAGCTGCGCATCTTCGCGGCGGTTGCAACCAGTTGAGCCTTCGATGTCAGCTAGTATTAGTATTGCCGTCATAATCAGCGAAACATGCGGCCTTCAAGAACGCGATAAACCTGTTTGTTGATGAAAACATCGACCATTTCACGGTTTATGTGGTTCTGATCGACATCCATGCGAAGAATGTCGAGAGCCTTCTGCAGCGGAACGGCCGGCTTGTATGGCCGATCATGCGCGGTAAGCGCGTCAAAAATGTCAGTAACTCCGAGCATCTGTGCTTCGATGGGAATCTCTTCGCGTGAAAGATGGTTTGGATAACCTCTCCCATTGAGCTTTTCGTGATGTGCATAGGCAATTTCCGGTATGCGATTAAGGTCTTTTGTCCATGGAATTTTCGATAGAAACTTGAAAGTGTGGCGAACATGTGATTCGATTTCGCTTCTTTCGGCCTCAGAGAGCGAGCCGCGGCGTATCGAAAGAACATGCATTTCGCGCTCGGTTAACAGGGGTGTCGAAAGCCCGTCTCGGCCTAGATGATGGTGCTTGCCAAGCTCCAGCAGTGTGTTGAAGCTGTTGTCTTCCAGAAATGCCGGTTCGTTTGCCTTGACCAGAAAATCCAGGGTTGCCTGAATTTCTTCGGTGCGTGCCCTGAAAGTTGCTTCGAGAGATGGTTTTATCAGCTTAAAACGTTCGATGCCATTCTCTTCGGCATATTCGAGGCAGTCACGGTAAAAATCAGCTTCGAGAGATTTTTGAATATAACGGTAGCGTTCTTTAAGGCTGTCGAGTTCGTATGGAAACAGCTTTTTAGCCTTTATCAGAACTTCTTCACGCACACCGACTTTGCCAAAATCATGCAACAGCGCGGCGTAGCGCAGTTCAGTGAGCCTTTTCTGGTCAAAATGCAGATTTGCCAGCTCACCTGTGTTTATCTTGTTTATCTCATGCGCCAGAGCGATGGTAAGTTCAGCAACGCGTTCAGAATGCCCATGTGTAGTTGGGTCGCGAGATTCAATTGCAAAAATTGAGGCTTTGACGAAGCCTTCGAACAGCCGCTTGATATCCTGATACAGTCGCGAGTTTTCGAGGGCTACTGCCGCCTGAGATGCCAGGCTGCTCAGCAGTTCTACATCTGCATGATCGAAAGGTCTTATCACATCATTTGTCAGAGCCTGTCCGGCAACCTTATCTTCGTAATCGGCACGCTTGTTGATCAGCTGAACAACACCAAGAACCTCGCCGTTTTTGTTGCGCATCGGCACGGCCAGCATCGATTTAGAACGATACCCCGATTTTTCGTCGTAGCTTTTGTTGAAGGTAAATGTAAAAGTCGCCGGGATGTCATAGGCGTCGAGCAGGTTGACCGCGACTTTCGAGCTTGCCGTATAACCACAGATACTGTGCCCATTAATTGGCAGAACCGAATTCTCTTTAACTGACCAGTCCAAGGAAACATTCTGCGAAAGCTTGAAGCGCAGCTGGTCTTCGCCTTCACGCAGATACAGACTGCCGGCGTCGGCTCCGGCTATGTTGCGACTCTGCGTCAGAATCAGTTCCAGTAACCTGTCAGGATCATTTTCTGAAGAAAGCGCTATGCCGATTTTGTGAAGTGCCTCGATATTTTCCTTTGCAGTCTGCAGCTCTTTTGCAAAGTTATGAGCCGGCAAAAAACCGGCCTGTCCGGCACGAACTTTGAGCATAGTCTCATAAAGTTCGGTTTCGCAGACTGAGGACTCTATGCGCGTAAAAGACCGGTTAGAAAAAAGATGTTCGAGATAATTCTGATCGAATTTGTCGCTGACGATTATCAGTGGCAACTTTTTTCCAGTTTTATCAAAATAGGTGAGAAATTTTAACAGGTTAGAAGTAAACGCAGTTTCGTGTAAAAAAAATATTGCGTGCTCGTCTGGCGCTTTCAGCTCAAAAAAATTTGAATTCTTGAGAAAAACGGTTTTTACATCGGGTCGCCTGAAAAAAGAAACAAAGGGTTCGTTGTCGGGAAATTCGGAAGCATACAGCCTGATAATGCGTTGCGCCATTGTTCCTCCCGTGCAATATGTTTCAGAACATTATAAATTATTTCTGGTGCAGGAGAAACTCTAATCTTTTTCGCGCCTGATTTCATCGCCAAGCTTTATAAAACCATGCCCTAATATCTGACGGGCATCACCGACGATTACAAAGGCATCAGGGTCATATTCGTAGATTATCTGGCGCAGAATCGGCATTTCTTTGCGGCGAACGGCAGTGAGAAGAACGCTGGTCGGCTTGGCCGAATAAACACCGACACCATTCAGGCAGGTAACGCCACGGTGCAGGTCTTCGATAATTGCCCAGCTGATTTCGTCAGGAAATTTAGAGATGATGAACACTGAGCGAAAGACCGACATGCCTTCGAGAACGGCGTCGATAACCTTGCTGCTGAAAAACACGGTAATGAGGCCATAGAGAGCAAGCTCGGGGCCAAAAGCATAACCGGCCAGCGAGGTTACTATGACGTTCGAAAACAGCATTACATCGCCGACTGGTATGTGGTAACGATTATGCAGTATCTGGCTGATAATGTCGACGCCGCCGGTTGTTCCGCCGACGCGAAATGTCAGGCCGACTCCGACGCCTGATACAAGGCCACCATAAAGACAGGCAAGAATTGGGTCTGTTGTTAATGCTGACATGCCATAAACATTCATCATCAATTCGACACCGGCTGAAGTGACGATTATTGACAACAGGGTTTTCCAGGCTGAACGATGGCCGATAAGCCAGGCCTGCAGAGATATCAGAATCAGGTTTCCGCCAAAAACCACGGCGCCGATTGGAAGGCCGAGGGAATAATAAAGAATAGTGGCTATGCCGGTGAGGCCGCCAGAAGCGATTTTATTGGGAACAGTAAAAGCTGCAAGGCTGAATGCAACAAAGAGTGAACCAATGATGACGTATAAAATGTCTTTGGCTCTAACAGCCGATTGTACTGGTCTGGCCATGGAATCTCCGTAAAAAAGTTGCGATAAAATTCCACGCATTCTAGCACAGTGGCTGTGGTTAAACAATCTGCCGGAATTAGTATTCTTGCTTTATCGGCAAGGTTGATTTAGCATTCTGCCATGAGACCGATGTGGTAAAATAATCAAAGGTCTGTTGTCTTTACTGAAAGTTGATACTGTTTACTCTTCGTTGTTAAAGTTGCCGCGATAAAAAATTACGAATTTGCAGTGGGCGCAGTTGAGTGTAAAGTAAGGACTCTGGCGACCGGTATGAGACTTTCTGACCATCGGAGCGCTGCATTGTGGGCAAAGCATTATGGGCCTCCTTAAGTAATTTCGAACTTGCATATTTTTTATGCTCTAGGAATATTATCGGCAGTTTTATATGAAAACATTAGAGGCGATCGCAAAAAAGTCTAACTTTTTGTCATTGAAAGCTCGCAAATTTGTGGCAATGGCAGGAATAATATTGTCGGTTGCCGTTTTTTTGCTGGCGGCATGGTTATACCGCTTTCCTGAGGGACTGGTGCTTGCG
Source organism: Candidatus Riflebacteria bacterium GWC2_50_8 (assembly GCA_001787855.1). Lineage (GTDB taxonomy): Bacteria > Muiribacteriota > Ozemobacteria > Ozemobacterales > Ozemobacteraceae > Rifleibacterium. The sequence goes on from MFYY01000080.1 coordinate 23,890, forward strand.
CAATCACAGCATACAGCTCATGGAATAGTCAGCCTGGCCGCAGAAATCGCCGCCCGCCCGGCCCAGCAGATTCGCAACTCGTTGGCGCTCATGGCGAGAAATCCTGAGGTAAGGAAACTTAAAAATATCAGCGTTGTGCGGGCATGGCAACAAAGGATGCGAGGCGACCTGTCTTTGCTGCTGGATTCTTATGAGCCTCTGATCGGTCACGCCTATGAAAAAATTCTTCTTTTTACCCATGACGTAGAATATTTGAAAGAATTACCGCTGGCGTTGGTTCGTCGATTTGCTCTAAGTGCTGGTCTGTTGCCCGATCTGGACAGCCATTACGATGCGACGGTTCTCTTACTGCCGGCTCGCCTTGCCAACAGAGATCTCGAAAGAATGTATGTGCAAACCAGTTATGCGAGAGACAGGGCGTCTGACATACGCCGGTTTTTTTCAGATTGTTCAGTATTCTGGCTGGCAATGATCTATCGGCTTGAAGAAATAGCCGGATTCAGCAGGCAGACTCTTACGGATGTCGCGGCCGTCGAAGATTTTTTTGCGGCAGCACTCAATGACGAAATTTTTCGCACGATCATGCTCAAAAACCTTGATGGTGCTGTCCTGGCTTCGACTGGAGACGTTTCAGGCAGTGATTTGAGTCTTGACGCCCGGGATTGCAAGGCTATAAAAGGCGGCAGCATATTCTTCACCGGGCCGGTTGGTTATGATGCGCGGCGACAGAGGTCACTATGGTGGGTTGCTGTGCCGGTACGCGATGAGAACCGCAATCCGGTGGCCTGTCTTAGCGCATATGTCGATGCCGGATTTTTAAGCGAAGCTGTCGAAAGAATTTGTCAAAGCAGAGATATCAGGTTGATTTTCGCAGACCAGGCCGGCTCAGTTATTGGCCATGTCGATCCGCAGGTTGTTGCCCGGCGGGTTAACATGAGCAAGGCGATGCCCTCTTTTGTCAGCGAAACAGACCGGGGTTTCACCAGTCGTATTGTCAGACAGGACGGGCGAATCTTTCTGCAGGCGGGCAAAAGCATCAGGCACGACAATGTTCGGCACCTTCCCGACTGGTATGTCTGTTATGAACAGGATTTAACCGCATTTGCCAGGCAGGATGAATTTCTTCTCACGGTTTCAGTAATTCTACTTGCCGCTTTGGGTATGTATGTTTTATCCTGTTGCGTTGTACGTTTATTCTAATTTTATTCGTGGGGAATGTAAAAATGGCACATTGGCGACGGCTGTCGGTTATAGCTCTGATTACAGCCGGAATTTTTATCTGCCCTGATCCTTCTCTGGCCTCGCGCAAAGCAACCGACCTCATGGCTGAAGCTTTGCGCCAGCGTGCCGCCGGAAATATTCACGAGGCGATTTCGAGCTTTGAATATGCCCTTGAGAATGCCTCTACACCTCTGCAGAAGAATCTTGCCCGCTTCATGCTGGGCGATTGCCAGATCGAAGCCGGTCGTCACAAAGATGCTGTGCGCACTTTTGATGAACTGCTGGAGTATGTTGACAGTCCCGAAGAACAGGCCGAAGCGATTTATCGACTTATGCAGGCCGAGTCGGCCCTTGGCAACAGGAACCGTGTTGAAAGCCTGTTTGCCCGCATGCGGCGTAATCACAGATCGAGCCCATATTTTGAGCTGGGTCAGGCCTTTATGAAATCAGAAGGTCTGCGCATTGAAGCAGATGAGATTCCCGAAAAGGCGCGGGTTGCAGCTAAGCCTGTGCTAGATACAACTAAGCCTTTGTCAGCACAAGAAGCTAAGACCCCGGTCGTGGCGAAAGCTGCGCAAAAACCAGAGACACAACGAGTAGTTGTGTCTGAACGCTCGGTTCGGGCTGAACCATTGCAGCCGAGCGCAGCAACTGAACCTGATGTCGTGACTTCTGAAGAACCACCTCCGGTTGCCAGCCCTGTTCAGGTTGCAAAACCGGCGAAGAAGGTCGTGATGACTCCACCACCCGCCGCCCGCTCTGCCCCGGGCAGCGTAAAACTTGGCGACGAAACTTCCCGGTTATTGCGCAGCGTGCTTAGTGTTGCCACCGCCGAAGGGGCCGAGAGAGATGAAATGGCCACCAGAATTCTCAGTCTTCAGGACAGCCTGAAAGATGGGCTGGAACGCCCGGGCATGGATAAAGCTCTGCTTGAGCTGGCCGAATGCACAGCTGCTTTCGGCGAATTGCTCGAGGCATGCAAGACTTACGATCAGCTGCTGACGAATCACCCGGCTTCGCCGCTGGTAGAGAAGGCTTATTATGAGGCAATCAGATTGCGGGCAGTTCTTGGCGTGCATGAGGCGGTTATCGGCTGGTCAAAAGCTTTCCTTGCCGCTTTTCCGACTTCTGAATACCGCAGCCAGGTACGCGCCCTGGTAGAATATGCGAAGGCCGGCGGCAAGGTCGATCTTGGTCAGTCATCAGGCGCTCTGCCGGATACTGCAGGCGCAAAGCATTCGAAAACCGCCAGTCCCGGAACTTCAAATGCAGGAGCTGATGCGGCATTGAATGCCGATTCAGAATATGCGGCTGCTTCAAATAAAATGAAAGAAGGTCGCTATAATCTTGCTTTAATCGACTTTAAACGATTGTCAGGTAAACATCCGCAGGCACCGCAGATATGGTGGGACCTTTCATTGGTCAATGTTCAGCTTGAAGATTTCAAAAGCGCCGAGAAAGCAATAAAGAAAATGATTGCTCTCGACCCTGACAATCAGGATGCAAACTCGCTTCTGGGTTATATTCATTATCGACTTGAAAATTACGAAGAAGCCGCGACAGCTTATGAGCAGGCGGGTGAGCCCGAAGGTCGCGGAGTTAATTTTTTTGATGCTAAAACAGCTTCTCAACGTATGAAAAAAACGGCCGTGAAAAGGCAGGCAGACTAAGGAGATCCTATGAACAGTGAAAAATATCGTGAAATTCAGGCGCATGTCAATGACGGCGATGCCCGAAGAAACGTTGGCGAATGGGGCGAAGCCAAGATCAGCTACCTCAAGGCAATCGAGGAATTCAACGCGATTCGTGAAATAGACCCGGATGCGCCAATGACCGCTGAGCAGGTTGATCTGCAGAAGACCATAAATGGTCGAATTGAAGATGTTAACAGCCATCTTGCATCTGTACACCTTGACAAGGGCAAGGCTGCTCTCGGCAACAAAGCCTGGCAGATAGCCATAGACGAGCTCGAAGAAGCAACCCGGCTTGCCAAGGACGACAATATCGCGTTTCTCGAAGAAGTTAAGGTTCTTCTCGACAAGTCGAGAAATGGTCACCGCGACGCTACCCTGCGTCACGAGCTGACTCCGTTCGTCGACCGTGGTGACGATTTTAAACGTTCTGGCAATTATGGCGAAGCAATTCTCGAATTCCAGGAAGCTGCAAAGAAAGCTGCCGGTCTGCCTGAAGGTCATAAATATGTGGTCTACATCAAGAATTCGCTTACCGAATGCCGTCGTAGCATTATTCGCCCATATCTCTCCAAGATCAGCAAAGCCTGCCATGCTGGCAAGTTCGCCATGGCTTCGGGATTTTTAAAACGTGCCCAGCTTTTGCTCGACACTACCGACAACGTTTATCATGCGTTTCTTGAGCAGCTCAAGGAAAAAATTCAGCTGAACCTCAAAGAAGACGAATTTGTTGAAACCGAAGAATTCGAAGCCCCGGAAGTATGGGAAAAGGCTGTAAAGGACTACGAAGAAGCTCTTGATCTGTATTCTTCTTTTACGGTTACCGACCCGTTTGCTCCGGCCTATACCGGCGTAAATGTATTCGAAGATAAATTTGTCGATTCGCGCCGCAAGCTTGGCAAGTTGTATAAAACTCGTGCTGATCGGCTCAGAGATCAGGCCAAGGTCGAAAAGGCAATTCGCAACTACAAAGAAGCGATCAGGCTGCTTCCACGTTCTGACAAGCTTTTCCATGAAGCTTTCAAGGAAATGAAGAAGTTGCGTGCTCAGATTGCCATTCCCTGATAAATGAGCCAGAAGCAGCAATCGACGAGCTCAGAAGGCATTCTGTGTTCGAGCGAGATAATCAGACTGACTTCGGAAAAGCCGCCAGCAATTGTCCCTCTCTGGGAGCTGCTGGCCGGCTTTGCTTTTGCTCTGCTTTTTTCACTGCTTTTTTATTACGGGCAGTTAAGTCGTCTTGAGAACGCGACCATGGATTTCAGGTTCCGGTTGCGCGGGGCTCTGGCAGAAAATAAAGATATAGTTCTGATCAATATTACCGACGATTGCATCAAAGAGTTTGGTTCATGGCCATGGCCGCGTAAAAAGCATGCTGAACTTCTTTCAGAGCTTAAGAGAGCTGGCACCAAAACCGTTGCTTTCGATCTTATTTTCAGCGACCAGTCTTTTCATGGTGAGGCTGATGATCAGGAGTTTGCCCGCGAAATCAAAAATTTTGGCCGGGTTGTCATGCCTCTGATTCTTAAGGAAGAAACAACTCTTGACAACGATACCGGTGATTTTGTTTCGGCAGACGCATCGATCCGGCCAGTTGATGCGCTGATGGAAGCTGCTCCGTCTTTGGGTTACATTGATATTGACATCGGCTATCTTAATCCGGATGGGGCAATTGAGTCTGATAATCCGGATGGTGTAATTCGCAAACTGCTGTTGTCTCGCATGAATGCAGGCAAAGAGTATTATGTGTTTGGTCTTGCCGCTGCTGCTAACTATCTTGGCAGCAGACCTGTTGCTGAAAAGTATGGCGTCAGACTCGGCAACAGACTTTTACCTTATTATGACAGCTACGAGAAAGTTACCGGCGGCCGGGTTAAGTCGTATCTGATAAATTACGCCGGCGATTCTGGGCGTTTTAGAGAGATAAGTTACTCTGAAGCCATGCGTGTTTTACTAAGCTCCCGGGAAAATTCCCGACTGAAAGCGCAGGCTGAAGACCTTTTCGCCAATCGTCTGGTGCTGGTAGGTACGACGGCTTCTGGCAATTCAGCGGAGGATGTCAAGTTTGGTCCCTACGGAAAACTTTCTGGTGTACAGATTCATGCGAATCTTCTTCATAACATTTTAAGCCAGAGATTTTTACATCGCTCAACCGTCGAAACGACAATCATACTTATCTTTGTGTTTGCTCTTGGAATCGCGTATCTGCTCTGGAGAAACCACGGGTTGCCAGCCAACTTTATAACTCTCGGACTTGCAGCGGTGTGGGGTGTGGCTGGTGTGGCGGTATTTAACTTTGATATAGTATTAGAGCTGGTGCCGATTTGTCTGATGGTGCCAATTCAGTGGGCTCTTACCAGATTGATTCAGCAGTTTGTTTCGCTGCGCGAAAAAAATTATTCACTTGCCTGCAAGGTTCGCGAACTTGCCATAATCAACGAAGTAAGCCAGGCTGTCAGCTATATGGGCGATCTTGGCAAAACGATCGACGCTATTTTGAGCCGCGGTGTGCAGGTGCTTAATGCCGAGCGCGGATCACTGTTTCTTCTTGACGACAAGTATGAAGAACTGGTTGAGCGCACAGCCGTTTTTGGAGTTGAAGGCGAAATAACCATTGATGAAAAGCTCAAGGAACAGTTTAAAGGCGGCAAGGGCATTGCCGGCGAAGTTTTTAACAGCGGCAAGCCGCGTCTGATCCAGAATGTTCGCAAAGACAAGAGTTTTGCATTCCGAGATGTTGATCGTGAAAGTATGCGTTCGCTGGTTTGTGTGCCGCTTATGATCAAAGACAGCGCGATCGGAGTCATGAATATAGTAAATCGTCGCGATGGCTTGTTCAGTGGCGAAGATCTGCAGACTGCGCTGACCATGGCAAATCAGGCGGCGGTGGTAATCGAAAAAGCCCGGTTGTTTAACCTGGCGACGGTCGACGGTTTGACCGGGCTGGTTGTGCATCGCCACTTTCAGGCAAAAATGGAAGAGGAATTCAGGCGCGCCCGTCGTTATGGCAAGCCGCTTGCCTATATGATGACCGACATCGATCATTTTAAAAAGTTTAATGACACCTGGGGCCATCAGATCGGGGACATGGTGTTGCGTGAAGTTGCCAAAATAGTTCGCGACAATGCCCGGGATACCGATATCGCCGCCCGTTACGGTGGTGAAGAGTTTGGTGTGATTCTGCCAGAAACCGATTACGAGGGTGCCATGCTGCTTGCCGAAAGATTGCGCCTGCGTGTCCAGAATGCTGCTTTTGCCGGGCCAAAGGGCGATCTTAAAGTGACCTTGAGTATCGGCGTGTCTACGATACCAAGATTACAGCCAGAGACAGCACTCGAAATGATCAAATTTGCCGATGACGCGCTATATATTTGTAAACACAACGGAAGAAACCGTGTAGAACACGCGGTTTCAGGTGGAGTCGAAGAGTCGGCGCCAGTTGCAGATTCTGTCGGCCCGGTTGTTGAAGCAAAGCCCGATCAGGCTTAATCGGCCTGACGCATAAGATCTTCACGTTCGAGATTCAATGATTTAAGAGTGCGATAAAAAGTGGCTTTATGAATTCCCAGTAGTTCGGCGGCCCTGGTGATATTGCCTTCTGCCATTTGATATGCCTTGCGCAGCTCTGCTTCACTCAATTTCTTTTCGCCATTTGTCCTGGGTAACGGCACTGCTTCATTTTCAGGCATCCCCAGCCTTATCGGTTGCTGCCAAGGCAGAATGGTTACATCGCTGTAGTCTTTGCCAGGCGCATACTGGGCAGCGTTCATGCGTTCCTCATACCATTCCCGCAGTGATCGCAGACCGATTACGTCGGTCTGGTTTTCTGCAAAGAGGCGTTCCATAAGGTTGCGAAGTTCTCTGACATTGCCCGGCCACTGATACTGTTTGAGCAGCTGTACGGCTTCACGCGTAAGGCATGAAATAGAGCGGCCGTATTTTCGATTGAGACCTTTGATAAAGTGCTGAATCAGCAGTTCGATGTCATCCTGACGTTGGCGCAGCGGAGGTACGATAATCTGCAGCGCGTTGATGCGATAATACAGGTCAGCCCGAAAACTGTTGCTCTGACTCAACTTTTCGAGGTTGTGGTTAGTGGCTGCGATTACTCGCACGTCAATTTTAACCGGGGTTTCAGAGCCAACTCTCTCTATCTGTGAAGTTTCGAGCACTCGCAGAAGCTTGGCCTGAGAAAGTGTCGGCAGGTCACCGATTTCGTCGAGAAACAGCGTGCCGCCATTGGCGCGTTCGAAGCGGCCGCGGTGTGACCGCATGGCACCAGTAAAAGATCCCTTTTCGTGCCCGAAAAGTTCGCTCTCAAAAAGTGTTTCAGTTATTGCCGAGCAGTTCATGGTTACGAATGGTCTGGTGGCGCGGTTGCTCATCTGGTGAATCGCTGCGGCGACACCTTCTTTTCCGGCCCCGGTTTCGCCGGTGATCAGAACTGCGGCATCAGAGGCGGCATACATTCTGATCTTGTTGAACACGCGTTGCATTGGCTCTGAACTGCCTACCAGGCCACAAAAAGTGGCTTTCTCAAGAACCGCAGGTATTTTGTCCGAGACTTCCTGCATCAGTATTGTGATCAGGCCCCGATTCTCTTTTTCTGCCGGCAGAAGCGAGTCCAGTAGCAGCTGATGGCTGTCGCCATTTCTGTCGGTAAGACAGGCTTTAAAACCATAAAGGTTCTGTTTCTGCTGGCTGGTTTGGCGCACCAGTTCGCTCAGGCCCGGCAAAAAAGGCTCCAGAAAAGCTTCGGCACTTTTCCCGATAAGATTGGCAGCCTGCTCGCCGGTATAGTCTGCCAGCCAGTCTGGCAGATCTTCGATCAGCAGACGGTCGCCGGTCAATCTGATTACAAGATTCCGGCTTGGCGGGAGAAGAAGAACCGGTAGTTTAACTGTATTAGTCATATTCAAGGAATATTACAACTTAGCTGGCATATTTTTCAATGGTTTCTGTTCATGGTTTGCTGACTTCTGCCGAATATAGATGCGGCAAGATATATTCTGACAGGTCTTATTCGAAAGAAAACAGCTGATGAACAGAGTTCTAACCATAATCAGGTCAGCGTTTGTACTGACGATGCTTCTACTTGTGCTCCCGGCAGAGGCAGCCGACGATACCTTTAAACTGGTATTGGATTACGACTCGCGCACTGTGCTCGACAGTACAAGGCGAGACTGGTATGAGAGCGTTTACGACCCGGCGTCGCTTACTCCGACTATTACTAGAAGACAGTATGACAGGACTTTTTATGGTAGCCGCAGCGACCTGTTGCTGGCGGTCGAAGGTGATTTGAATGAAACTCACTTTCTCGACATCAAAGAGCAGCTCAATTACCTGTATTATAACAAAGAAGACTTTCTGAGCCGTGATTACAGCTCTTTCAAATATCGCGAGCTTGACCATTACCTGAATGTGACCTGGGGAATCGCCGCCGGCGATCATGATTACTTTCAGTTCGACTTTCACAATCACTATCTCGATATGCCAGAGCTTGAGAATTACAGTTTCAGATCAAACACTGGCAGCGCATTGATGAGCCATGAGTTTTCGCAGCGCACCTGTTTTAATCTGCTTGGCAGCTACGAAGAGCGTCAGTTCGAGAATGATCTTGACGCCAACTATAGTGAGGCTCGTGGCGGGTTTGAAATTGTTTCGCTGATTCCCGGGCGCCATAAATACACTGCTGTTGCTAACTCTACCCGTGGCGACCGCAGTTATTTCGCTTCTTTCCCGAATGGCATGTCCGCCCGCAAGGCGGTTGATTATTACACGAATTACGTTGTAAACCCGCGTGACGATGACCCCAGAGCTAAATACATGCGACAGAAAACCCGCGGCGATCTTTTTCTTAAAGTGTTTGCTGACTTGTCGGCCCGCGATAGAACCCGCATAGATAACACATATGACCAGGTCGCCGGTGGTTTTGAGGTTGCCTACGAAATTGCTGAAGACCTGACTCTTCGCATGCGCGACACCTATCGTAAGGTCGATTATCAGAGAGAATCTGGTGCCTATTTTGCTAACGACTACAGCGCGAATTTTTTCTCTATGGCCGCTGACTATGATTATTCAGCCAACATGACCCAGACTTTTACATTCATAGATGAACTGCAGAATCACCCGACGACCGCCGCCGAAGATTTTCGCATCAATTCGCTTATTTATGAGGGTTTTTACCGTCATGGACGTTCGCGGGCCAGTCTGATTCTCTCAGGCCTCCGCCGCCGCTATGACCAGAAAAGGCTTCTTTACGCAGACGAAGATGAGTCGCGCGTCATGGTGGCATGGGATTATCTGGTAACCGAGAGTGTGAAGTTCAGAATGAAATCAGAATTTTTCGACCGTGAATTTATCGATTTTGAAGATGAACTCTATTCAAGTCACAGTCGCAACAACTGGCGCGTCGGCGTTGAAAAGAGTCTGTCGCAGTCGAATTCTCTTGAACTGGCCTTTCAGGTCGGCAGCGAAAAACATGATACCTTTCGACAGAACAATCTGGAAGAAAAGAGTCTGCATTTCAGCTGGATAAGCCACTATTGATCGATTTCAGCTGCAGGCAGTGCAATTGTGTCGAGTGACGGGACAAATTGGTTCATCATTCGCAATGATGACGAGAGGGTACACTTTGAGCGATATGCTTTTCAAAAAAAATGTTGTCGCAAACAAAGCTGACATGGAACTTTTGAAGGCCTGATCAAATAATGCCATCGTTTTTGTTGTGGTGAGGCAGGCTATATGATACAATAAATTGCTTATGTCAGTCATTGCTTTTTTAGGCGTTTTTCAGCACGAAGTGGCTTCGCTGCAGCTTCGCAAGCTCGTTGATGCCGTAAGAACGAAGGCTGACGGCGAGTGCGTTGTCTTGTGCAACGCCAGCGGACTGTTTGCCAATGCCCCAAGGCTTGACGAGCAGATCGAATTGCTCTTTGAAAGTGGAATAGATCTGGTTTTCCCTGGTGAGCAGGCAATAGCTCGTGGCGGGGCTCGAACCGCTGTCGCAGCAGCTCGATGGCCAATGGTAAGACCCTTGAACCTGCCAGAAAGCTCGCCCGGGCAAGGTGCTTTGCTCTTTGATAAATTGTCAGAGCCCTTTTGGGTAGTGAGCCTCCTCGACGGAAGCGGCAGAATTCCAGTTGAACCGGCACATGAAGCGCTTGAAGTTTTTTTCAGGAACAAAAAGGACAAGTTTCCCGTATTAATAAATGTACATGGAAGCGATTCTGACTATAAGAAAGCTCTCACCTGGAAATATTCAGGCTCTGGAAACCTGGTTTGCTGGTTTGGCAGTGGTGCCGGCTCTTTGTCGGCCGCCTGCGAGATAGCTGCCGATGGTTTTTTCAGTCAGCCGGAAGTTGGAGTTGTTGCTTTTGAAAAGTCTATCGGAGGCTTTGCCCCGGATATCTGGTGGCAGCGCAAGATTGACCGGTTGCCGGTATCAACACAGCCCGGCTGGGGGGCATGGCGTTGTGACTACACATTGCTATGGCTTGACAGTAATAGAAAACCGCAGAAGTTTATATATGAGACTCTAAACGTCTGACAGATCTAATAATTTCACTTATTACTTGATAATTTAATTGCATCACAGATTGAAGGAGAATACCGCAAGGGTGGCTGAAACTTTGAACGCAACGCATCAGCAGCTGCTTTATGAGGCGCAGAAACAGATTCTTTCCTGTGGAAAGAATACTGATAACATTCTGCGTGTTCTCAGCCAGACTTCTGCTTCGATGTTTGGCCGCGCTGGCTTTGGCGTCATTTTCTACGACCCATCTGCACAGTTGACCAGAATACGGTTTAATGACGGATTCTCCGAGAAAAGTCTTGGCTTTCACTGCGATACCTTTACCCGCGAGAAGCTTCAGTCAACGACAATTGCGTCCCGGGCGATCGCCGATGAAAATGGTGAAACGCATTATCTGACACCTCTTGGCCCGGAAGACGATATATTTGGCATGCTGATAATGCCAGAGCACTCGGCTCATGCCATTTCTGTCTCAGCTTTTCGCGATCTGGCAATAACTTCCATTAATACTTTCCTCGAAGTTGAGCTGGTTCAGCTGCGAATGGAAGAAATGGGCGCATTGCTTGAGGTTGGCCGGGTTGTCAGTTCGACTCTTGATCTGCGCGAACTGCTGACCAAGATCATGAGCACAGCGACCAAGGTTATGCGCTGTGAGACTTCTACAGTTTATCTCGTCGATGACCAGACTAACGAACTGTATTTTCACATCGTATCAGGCGATCCGAACGTTGGCGCCAAACTGCAGGAAATCAGACTGCCGCTGGGTACCGGCCTTGCCGGCTGGTGCGCTCAGAACAACAAGCCGATTATTGTTCCTGATACCGAAAAAGACCCGCGATTTTTTAAAGGCGCTGATAAAAAATCAGGCTTTGTGACGCGCTCGATGATCTGCGTGCCAATGCGCTTGAAAGACAAGGTAATCGGGGTTCTTCAGGTTCTTAACCGCACTGGCACAATCCCTTTTAACGATCACGACCTTGAAATGCTCGAAAACATGGCTAACCAGGCCGTGTCATCCATCGAAAACGCGCGACTGTATGAAAACATTCAGAAGGTTTATCTCTCGACCATCGAAGTTCTTGCAACCGCAATCGATGCCAAAGACCCCTATACTCAGGGTCATTCGCGTCGGGTAACTCAGTATTCGGTTGCCATTGCCGAAGAAATGAATCTTTCGCCCAAAGACGTTGAGGATATTCGCTATGCCGGCCTTCTGCATGATGTCGGCAAAATTGGTATCAAAGACAGCATCATCAGAAAGCCTGGGCGACTTACCGACGAAGAATACGCCATAATCAAAAAACACCCGGCGATTGGCGCTAAAATTTTGCGCCCGGTTGATTTCCTTGCCGACAAGATTCCCGGGGTTCTGCATCATCATGAATACTATGATGGTCGCGGCTATCCCGATCACCTTACCGGCGAGAACATACCGCTGGCCGGCCGGATTATCTGCGTTGCTGATGCTTTTGACGCCATGACTACCAACCGCCCATACCGCAAAGGCCTCACTGTTAAGACTGCAGTTGGTGAACTCAAAAAGTTTTCCGGTAAGCAGTTTGATCCAGATTGTGTAGAAGCTTTCCTTAAAGCCTTTGACCGCAAGCTTTTCCAGCATTTTGAAAAGGTCGAAGACTCTGACGACATGGTTCTCATCGACGATGGAACAGAAATAAAGGAATCAGCTGAAAACCAGCATGAACTCGAGGGTCAGCCCTATCCGCCGATGGCTGCAAAAGAGATGAAAGACGAAAAGAAACTCGAAAGTCAGCCTTATCCACCGGTTATGGCGCATAGAGCCCCCGATGGCTCAATGAATCAACCGTACCCTCCTGTTGCCCCCGAAACTCCTTCTTCTCAGCCATTTCCGCCAATTTCTGGCGATGATGACAAGAAAAGCTGATTTTGCCAGATTCACAAACTCTGGCTGGCTTTGGCAGCACACCACACTCCTAACATACCTGGGATAATCGGTTTGTTGCGGGAGCCTGATTGCTAGATAACTCTAAGCTGTGGTTGTTGCGAAACCTGCGCTCTACTGTCACGCACCGATTTGTCGTTATGAATCATGTCGCGGTTCGGGGCAAACGAGGGTACTATTTCCTGAAAGCCCCTGATGATCGCGCGAATCTTGCCGGATCGGGCTGCCGCTTCAAGTCGCTCAACCTGAGCCATGAGTGCTGCCTCATCGACTTCTTCAGGTTTCGCAATAAAAATTTTGCGGTTGCGGGTTGCGGCGATACCTTCAGATGCAGTTAACAGTTCTTCGTAAAGCTTTTCGCCTGGTCTGATTCCGGTAAACTTGATTTCGATATCCTTGCCGACTTCAAGTCCTGAGAGTTTAATCAGGTCTTCGGCCAGATCAACGATGCGCACCGGCTCGCCCATGTCGAGAATGAAAACTTCGCCACCCTTGCCGTATGATCCGGCCTGTACAACCAGCTTGCTGGCTTCGGGGATAGTCATGAAGTAGCGAATCATTTTGGGGTGGGTGATTGTTATCGGGCCACCTTTTTCAATCTGCTCTTTGAACAAAGGTATTACGCTGCCGCGACTGCCAAGAACGTTGCCAAAGCGTACTGCCACGAATCTTGTCTGACTGCGTCGTGCATAGCACTTGAGGATCTTTTCAGCAACGCGTTTGCTGGCTCCCATGATCGAAGTCGGATTTACCGCCTTGTCGGTCGAGATCATGACGAATCTTTCGACCTTGGCGTTGTGCGATGCATCGACCAGGTTGCGGGTGCCAAGAACATTGTTCTTTACAGCTTCTTCAGGATTGAGTTCCATCAGTGGCACATGCTTGTGAGCGGCCGCATGAAATACTATATCGGGGCGGTAGGTATTGAACAGTGCCGCGATTTTTTCGCGATCCTGAATGTCAGCAATTATCGGAATCAATGCAATGTTGCCAAGATTTTCATTGCCCAGGAGTTGCTGGTTGCTTTTAAATATGCTGTTCTCGCCATGCCCGAGCAGAAGAAGCTTTGCCGGCTGAAAAGGCAGGATCTGGCGGCATATTTCGCTGCCAATGCTGCCGCCGGCGCCGGTCACCATAACAGTTTTACCGGTTACGTAGGCAGCTATTTCGGCGAGATTTATTGCTGCCGGCGGGCGGCGCAACAGGTCTTCAATAGCTATGTCACGCAATTGCAGACTGACCAGTTTGCCGGCAATGATATCCTGCATTCCTGGCAGAGTTTTGAATCGCACCTTTGTGTCCTGACACAGTTTGATGATGCGCCGAAGCTCGTGTCCTGAGGCCGACGGAATCGCAATGATGATTTCATCAACGCTCAGTTCTTTTACGACCCTAGCTATTTTTTCGCTGTTGCCAAGAACCTGAACGCCATGAATGATCTGGCAGTCTTTTTTGGGGTTGTCGTCGATAAGGCCGACTACATTGATTGGCAGGTTAACATTGCGTTTTATCTCGCGCAGAATGCTTTCGCCAGCTTGCCCGGCGCCAACTATCAACACTCGTTTGGATTTCTGCAGGTTTTTCTGAAACAGCCAGCCGCGCAGAGGACTGGCTTCGAGAAAACCCAATGCTACCCTTGGCGCGATTCGACTGCTGCCGATCAGAAGCAGTGAAATCATCCAGTCGATCACAAATACTGCGCTGAAGTTGGCAAAGCTCTGGGTAAAGAAAAACGAACCCATCTTGAGCATCGAATAAGTTGTAACCGCAGTAAACACCGCAACCATATCTGGCAGTGACGTGAAACGCAGGGTGCGGTTGTACAGTCCCATAAACCAGAAACAGACCAGCCCGACCGGTGTCAGCAGAGGAATTATAAAAAGCAGATACTGAACATGCTGTGGCTGTAATTTGTCAAACTTGAGCCAGATGGCAGCTACCAGCGAAAAAGCTATGCAGATTACATCTGTAAGAATAAAGAATACTTTTCGGAAAGGCGTCATAGTAACTCGCGTACCCCGCTCAAAAGTGTGTCAACGTCCTAATCTAGGCGATTTTAGCACATTGCAGATTATTAGTCGACTAAAACCTTCGGCATTTTGCGACGTTGATTTGATAAGCATTTTTTGTTGAACAGTCGATAGATGTTAAATGCAGATATTGAAATACAGGTTCAACAGATATTTGCTGGCGGCTTTCGTTATATTGCTGTTATCAAGTACTGTCACCTTTCTGATGCTGGCCAATGGCAGAACTGTCAGGGCAGCCAGTTTGCTGTTCAACGACGTCGCACTCGATCACCCGGCATATCAACTATGTCGGCAACTGATTGAGATGGGCGCAGTCAGACCTTACCCGGGCATGAATCTGGCACCTTTTGAAAAAATTTCTGCGGACGACTGGAACTACGCCTTGTTGCGGATTGGCGAAGAACTCGGTCGTGTTATTCCAGAGTCGGCACAATTTGCTTCCAACCAGGAAATTTCAGGCGAAGCGATAGTCAGTCGCGTACAGCAGCTCCTCAATGATGACAATATCTTGCCCACAAAGACTGGCAGTAACGACTCACGACTTTCTGCTTACTTTTTCCTTGAACGTTACCTGCTCGAATCTAATGATTAATATTATAAAAATTAACCATAGGCGCATTTATCTGTTCTACCTTATTGTACTTCTTTCTGCTTTAACCTGGCGTCTGGCCAACGCCGGCAGCAGTGCCGGACTAGTTGATTTAATTAGCATTATCGAGCAGGATGCCGAAACAGAAATCACCATATCCTTGAATGCAGTAGACCGCCCTGCAGTGTCCTTTTCTGGCGACAGCAGATGCCTTGTTCTTGATTACCATGAGATTCAGGTCGGCAGGCTTGTGCAAAAGGCTTATGCCAGCCGCGATCTTCGACTGGGTTATATCACCGAGTTGAAAAACAGGCCCGGCGCCGCGCGGGTTCGTCTCTACATTCGTCAGGGCTGCCTGGCTTCTTTGCGCTATCGGGGCAGTGATGTTATTGTCAGAGTAGCTGAAAAGGCTGCTTTGTCGGTTACTGCATCAATTGAACCCGGATTTCTGCTGAGTCCTACCGAAGAGAAATATTCTCCGGCGGTTGTCAGCCTGCATGATGCGCCATTATGGCCGGTGATAAAGGAATTAGCTGAACTTGCCGGCGTCGATATCGAATCGACAGGAAATCTGCCGGAGAATTTTTCTGCTGAATTGCAGGCTGCGAGCCCGCTCGATGCTCTAAAAGAACTTGCCGCGAGATTGAATCTAGAACTGGTTCGGCGTGGGCAGACCTGGTATATCGGCGCCTCTTCAGACGATAAGCCTCGCATCTATGCGTATTCTGGTGATCTGTTGCAATGAAAAAAGTTACCGTAAACTTTCTGAAAGCTGCGCGCCGCTTCCTGCCGGCGCAAATTCGTCGCATCAGATCCAGCCGGGCTGTGCTGAAAAGAGTTCTTATCCCGGCTCTGTTGATTCTTTTGTTTGCGTCTCTCGTCTTTCTTCCGGCATACAGGTTTGATAACTATGAACATCGTCTCACCAGGTTTGAGCTGGCTCAGATGTTTGAATCAGTTCTTGAGAGCTGCCGTGTTTCAGCTCAACCAGATGTTTTGCCTAATTATTCTGATCTCAATGACGAGCAGATTTTTGCAGTTTATCGTACCGTCTCGTGTAATATTATCAAGGGGTATCCTGATCTCAAATTCAGACCTGACGAATATTTGCGCAATATTGAAACCCTTGGTTACCTTCAAAAACTGGTTGTGTTTCTGCGTCAGGTCAAGCCTGATTCAGAGGTAGTTCGGCAGCTTGTGCGCGTAATGGCATACCAGGATTCTCCTGGCGAAATAATGGCAGGAACCATGTCAAGCTTTATGCCTGAACAGTTTGCTGATCTTGCGGGTTTTACCAGCAAAGATGTTATGGCTGATTTTATGCAGGATGTTATCGGGCAGTCCAGCCTGAACTATCTAAGCGGTTGTATTGTTAATGCGCTGACCGGCGAACCGCTTGAACAAGCCTATGCCGCAAGCGAAGGAACTGCAGTGGCAGCCGATGAACAGGGTTGTTTCAGAATTGATTTTGCCGATCAGAATTGTGAAGAGGTTGTGATAATGGCTGCTGCTGAAGGTTTTCAGACTGTTGAACTCAAAAAAAACATAAAGTTCAATCCAAACATTGTTTTACGCCTTAAGCCGGAAAAACCGACAAACTGACTTAGTCTGTCAGCGCCCAGTCACCATTGCTGGCCTGTTTGATCTTGCCCTGTGCTGCCAGTTCGCCAAGCAGAGCTATTATCTGGTCTGGAGCCGAACTCAACACCTGTTCAAGCTGTTTTTCGCTGCAGGGATGCCGAAGCAGCAGTTTTAAAATGTCTGAAGATACGGCCGGGCGGTTCCAGTTGCTGCTGCGCGGTGGTATGAAACTGTGTTCAAATGCCGTGGTAACAGGAATTGACAGGTTAAGCGCCGTTCTGAAACTGTTGAGCAACCCCTGATCAGCCGTGCTTACTTCGCTTTCCAGTGCCGCTCTGACTGCAGTGTTGAGATATACTGATTCCAGATTGGGAAGGCTTCGCAGGTAATCGCGCAGCCCGGCAATTTCTTCAGCAGAATCATTGATACCCGGGCATACAAAGATTTCAACTTCGATAGCGCCCGTGTAGTCACGGGAAAACAGCTGCAGTCCTGCAAGTATCTCTTCGAGTCGGAGATCGGCGGTTGGCCGGTGAATACGCTGAAAGCTGCGCGGATTTACCGTCGAAATCGTTGGCAGCAGGCGGTCGGCGAGCATCAGTTCCTGTCTTACTGCTGGCATATACATGAGCGAAGAGTTCGTAATGACGCATGATGGCGCACTTTCGAGCTTTTTTATTTCGGCCAGAATGAGCCCGAGGCCAGAGTGCAGAGTCGGTTCACCGGTTCCAGATATGGTAATCCAGTCAGGCTTTGCTATCTCGCTCAATACTGCTCTCAGTTCTTTCATTACGCTTTCGGGGTCGCAGAACTGTGAGCGCACAGAAGTGTGAAACTTTGTTTTTGAAAGCTGACAATAGAGGCAGTCGTACGAACAAGTCTTGGTGGGCGTCAGGTCTACTCCTAGCGAAATACCAAGCCTTCGTGACGGCACCGGGCCGAAAATGTAGGTTCTCATCGAATCAGGCCGTTATCAAATCATTTCAGCGGCATTCCTTTTTCAGAATTTTTGAGAAATAATAGATGCCGACCAGCATAAAAATAAGAACAAATGGCAGCGCTACAACATAATGGGCGGTAAAAGGCCGGGCCGGATTCATTTTTTCGCGGGCGCGCAGCAGATTTTTAAGAGTCTTTTCGAGCTCTTTCTTTACTTCGGCATCAGATACATTGTCGATAGATTTCTTGAGTTCTGCAATTGCAGAGTCAAGGCTTTCAAGGGTGGTTTCTTTCGGGGTCATAGATTACTCTCCTCTGTTTGTGGGGCAAGGTTGGTGCCAAGCCTCTGGTCAAGTTTTAATAATTGAGCCTGATTAAGGTTCATGCCCTTAAGCTGGCCGAGAACTCTCTGAGCATCAATCTCGCGACCAATCTGGCGAAAACGGTCGGCGATTTCGAACATGCTGTCAGGATCGATAAAGCCGGCTTTCAGTGCCTTGTGGTATTCATCTGCCGCACTGGTCAGTTGCCCGGAAGCGATGAAAAGATCGCCCATTCTCATGTATGGTGCCGGACTTTGTGCGTCACCGGCGAGGGCGGTTTTATATGACTGCTGGGCCGCTTCATACTGTCCCTGATTTTTGTAAACATCGCCCTGCAAAAGGTGCAGAACGGTAAGATCGCTCTGCTGGGCAATACCAGTATTGACTACCGCCAGGGCTTCTGCGAAAAGGCCCTCAGTAATCATGGCCTTTGACAACGGCTCATAAGCTCTCGGGTTATTACGCGGTGTGTTTTCAGGGTATCTCGGAAAGCCTTCAAGCTGGTCAGGAGTTGACACACGAACCTGCTGGGTTATTTCGGCGGCAAGACCATGCATGCCGATTTCGGAATAGCCATTCGCTAGTGCCCGCAGGGCAAAGACGTTGCGCGGGTCGAGTTTGAGAGATTTGAGATAGTTGACGCAGGCCATTTCGTTATTGCCGGTCGCGGTATAAACCTTGCCAAGATTCATCAACGCATTGAAGTTCTCAGGAGATTTCACCAGAACCTGTTTAAAAGCAGCTATAGCTTCGTTGTAAAATCCGCCACGCGCGTATTCCAAAGCTCTTTCGTAATCTGCGTCAGCTGGTACCTCTTCGATAACGCCGGTGGGAACATAATCCGGCACTCCAGTCGTTGTAGCAGGAGTGCTGAGTGCCGGTGGTGGCGAAGAAAGGCTTACAGTCTGCGTGGATTGAGAATTTTCTTCGCCAAGTGCCCGCAAAATTCTTGCCGCATAAGGATCTTCATGGTTCAAAGAGCTGCGCGATGATGCCCACAGAGAATGAGCCTGATCCTTGAGCCCGCTCTGAATAAGGTTGATGCCGGCAAAATAGCGGTATTTGTGGTTAAAAGGTTCTTTGCGAATAGCTTTTTCAAAGTATTCCTGAGCTTCTTTGTGTTTTCCTGATTCCATCTCAAGTTGTGCATAATTAAACAATGTTGCAACGTGGTCCGGGTCGGTAGTGAGAATCTGCTGCCAGACTTTGCGGGCTTCATCAAAGTTGCCGCTGCGTGCAAGCACCTGACCCTTTTCGGCCATGATTTCGAGTTTGTCGGGATAGTCCGGTTCTATTTCCTGGATCAGGTTCATGGCGCGAGTATTATCGCCAAGCTGGTACAGACATCTGGCCAGTTGTAACCTGCCCGGAAGTGAGTCTGGTTCGCTGCTCAGATACTTTTCTGCATATTTGAAGGCATCGTCAGTCATGCCCAGCTTTTCGCAGACCATGCTTAATCTCAGTAGAGATCCAGCTTCTGAAGGATACAGTGCGACCAGGTTCTCAAGAAGTTTCTTTTGCTCGCTGAGGTTGCCGGTGCGCTCAAGTGTTTTCAGGCGGGTCTGGATAGTCTCGAGGCTGGTTGTGCTCTCAGTAGAACTGGCTGTGCCGGTTACCGGCAGATCACGAGAAAAAGCTGCTCTCAACTCGAGCATCTCAGCATTTTCCGGGTCAATCTTGAGCGCTGTAGTAACCATTTCGCCTGCTTTGCGAACTTCGCCCATGCGGTGCAGCAGCGCAGCATAAGCTGTCAGGCCTGGTGCAAATTCAGGATTTGTCTCGGTTAAGGCGCGCAGAATTCTTTCGCTTTCCATCAGCCGATCGTTCTGCATCAGCAGGCGTGCCAGTTTTACTCTGGTCTCAGGCTGATCTGGCAGAAGGTTTACAGCTTCCCGCAGCATTGATTCCGCTTCTGCAAAGTTTTCCGAATCTACAAGCTTTGTTGCCGTTACATTGTAGGCTCTTGCCAGTCTGGCTTCGGTTTCTTGCGTCTGATACCCGTCTTTGAGGAGTTTCTTGCCCAGTTCGATAGCCTCACTGGCCATGTCTTTTTCAAGTGCAATATCAATCATTTTCGAAAGACATTCATTAAGTGCCCTTGTGTAATTGCGATCTTCGGGAGCCAGTTCAACAGCGGTTTCAAAGCTTTTTCGCGCAAGTTCGTGCTTGTCCTCACCGGCAAGAGCCTGGCCCATCAAGAAATGGGCGCGAGCATCTGTCGGACTTTCTGATATGCGGGAAGCGGCCAGCGATTTTGCCGTCGCATAATCCTGCGCTTCGATTGCGGCCCTGACTTCTGCATTATTAGACCAGGTCGAAAATCCGCTGTCTTTTGCTGCTGCCTCTTCGCTTACCGGCACAACCGGATTCTTACTTTTTTTCTTACCACCACATCCTGCCAGATTTAGCACCAGAAGTGCGCCACAGGCCGGAACCAGAATCAACTTTGTGTAAAAATGCATGTAACCACGTCTCCTCTTAACTTACAAAAACAGCTCACTGACTGAGCGTCTTTCAAAAATGCGCCGAATAGTTTCGCCGATAAGCGGTGCCAGCGACAGAACAGTCAGCTTGCATTTCTCTATCTTTTCAGGGCTTAGAGCCACAGAATTGGTGCAGATAATCTCTTTAACCGGAGAATTTTGAATGCGCTCAATCGCTGGCGGCGACAGTAGTGCGTGGGTGCAGCAGGCCATTACCGACTTGGCGCCTTTTTCCATAAGGCTTTCAGCGACGTTAACCAGCGTGCCGGCAGTATCGATTATGTCGTCGATGATAACGCAATGTTTGCCTTCTACGTCACCGATGACATTCATAACCACAGCTCTGTTCTTTTCCGGTCGCCGTTTGTCGATGATGGCCATCGGCAGGTCGAGTTTCTTGCCGAAAGTGCGCGCGCGCAACACGCCGCCGGTATCTGGCGACACTACAACGTGGTCGGTGAGATCGCGCTTCAATATGTGCTCTGAGAGCAGGCGAACTGCCGAAAGATGATCGACCGGAATATCAAAAAAGCCCTGCAGAGCGGGGTCGTGCATGTCAACGGTCATCATGCGGTTGGCGCCGGCAATCGTGATAATATTAGCTACCAGCTTGGCAGTAACCGGTTCACGCCCCATGGTCTTTTTTTCCTGACGAGAATAGCCAAAATAAGGCACTACTGCGGTGACGCTTGCTGCTGAAGCGCGTCTTAGCGCGTCCATGGTGATCAGAAGCTTCATCAGGTTCTCGTTGACCGGAGTACTGGTCGGCTGAATGATGAACGTGTCGCAGCCGCGCACAGACTCTTCGATGCGGCAATATAGTTCGCCGTCAGCAAAGCTGGTGTGAAAGACGTTTCCTTCTGGAATCATCAGAAATCGGCAGACTTCTGAAAAAAGTTCAGGATTGCTGTCGCCCGAGAAAATTTTTACCCGTGAATTAGTGTGCATGACTGCTCCCTGGTTTCAAGAATTAACCCTCAATTAAGGAAAACGGTTCGACTTTGCTGTTATCTGCGACCTTTCCTTTGTCGATAACACAGGCTTCGAGCCTGCAATTGTTGCCAATGCTGGCGTCGCTGATGCGGCAATTCGGCCCGATTACGCAATCTCTGCCGATACTGCACTTTCCGGAAATCATGGTGCCCGGGTGAACAGTTGTGTCGGGAGAAATGGTGACGTCAGGCCCGATAAAGGTGTTTTGTGGACTGGTAATAGTTACTCCGGCGCTCATAAGTTTATCGAGTATCTGCTGCTGAAGTATAGTGCTGACCTGGGCAAGGTGCTG
>MFYY01000081.1 GCA_001787855.1 Candidatus Riflebacteria bacterium GWC2_50_8
AATAAGGTCACGAACCTCGTCGTCGACTTTGATCAGCTTCGCTTTGATTTCTTCCCATTTTTTGCGGGCGGAATCCTGATCGCCAGCTTTAAGCCACATCTTTTCGCGCAATTCCAGCGACTGGTCTTCGAGACGCTCTTTTTCGGCCATTAAGTCAGAGATTTTCTGATGCAGAAGCTGCGTTTTTTCGAGAATAGGAACTTCTTCAGCCAGTTCCTGAACAACCAGTCCGGTGCGCCAGCCGATGGTCTCTTTCAAGGTAACGACATCACCAAGAATGTGATCGCCCAGATACAAAATCTCTGACGGTTTTAGATCCAGATGCTTCTCAAGTATCGAAGCATTGCCACCCTGATAGAGGCCGCCCCATTCAATCTGGCCATAGAAGTTCGACAGCAGGCCGGTCTCGGGGTCGACTTTCTGGTAGCGATTGCGTGCGGTAAAATACTCGGGCTTGTTTGACGCAACAATGACCAGATCGAACAGTTTCTGCCACGGCATTTTGAGATAGGGGTTAAAGCAGTATTCCATCGCCTTGCGGCTGTATTCGTAGTCTGAATTGGTAATCAGAGCAAGTTTCTTGCCGAATTTCTTGAACTTGATCAGTGCGTCGACGATACGCTGATCTTTGATCAGGTATTTTTCTGGATGTTTCGCCACGTCGCCCTTGAGCTCTTCTTCCTGGTGAGCGTCATTGAGACACTTGCGCACTTCTAAAAACAGCTGCCGATAGTTTACCTTCTGACTGATCGAGTCGTAATAATCAACCAGTTGCGCGTACATGCAGCCTTCTGCCTGCGAGAATAGAGTATGCACGATGTAATAACGCGAATCGCTCATATCGATGCCGTTCGGGCCGTATTTTTCTTTCTGTTCTTCGAACCCGTAAAATCGGGTGCCATGCGAAGCAATGCGAACAAAGCCGTAGCGGTTGACCTTCAGAAAATCGCCGGTTTCCGTATCAATAACCAGACCGCGTATGATAAAGTCGTTTTGAAAGACGAAATCTCTGATAACTACAGGGTATTTATACTCGCGGATAAGCTTTTCCTTGAGTATCTCGTAAGCCTTGGCCTCAAACGCTGGAACATTATAGGTAACCAGCGTGTAGTCCATGTCGAAGCCGATCATCTTGATCGAATTCATATTGAGAGTGCGATTCACAAAGATTTTGCAGTCACTTGACACTGATTTTTCAGTCATTTTTATCACCTTTTGTATTTTTGTCGGCGCAATCATAACATATCAGCGCGCAGTCGGCAAATCTGTTGAATTGAAACCATTTTTGTGTTAGATTTTTGTTATGAAGAAAGTAAAGTTTAATATTCTCGATCAAAAGAGTCTCAGTAAGATATTTTCGCGCAACCGACCAGGTAATGCCAGAATCTGCAGCGAAGATAAGCGCTGGTCAATCAATCTGCGCAAAACTGCGCGCACCCGCCGGATTATCTTTGCCAGTGGCGCAAATATCCGCGAACAGGGTAAAATTCTGCCGGTACGCATCAAATTCGTTTTGACAAAAGGCGAGCCCAAAATCTGAATCCACACAGGCCTTGAAAAGGCACAAATAGAAACCGCCTCGCTCATTTATTGGCGAGGCGGTTTCTTGTTTAGTCGTTGTCAGTCGTTAGCTGCCAGACTCTATTTTCAGTTCATCTGAGAAAACGAACAGATCGCCATCGACTACCAGAGCCTCAAGCCGTGATCTGATATCAAGGGGATGGCCTGAGAACAGTGCGAGGTCGCCGTCGAGGCCTTTTTTGATTTTACCCAGACGCTCTTCGACGCCGAGTATGCTGGCCGGCACATCGGTAATCGCTGCCAGAGCACGCTTTTCGTCAAGGCCATATTGAATAGACATGGCAGCTGCAACACGCAGGGTTTCTATTGGCAGACCCGGGTAATCGCAGGTGAATGCGACTTCTACACCGGCATCCATGAGAATTTTAGCGCTCTCGAAGGTTTTCTCGTTAAGCTCATATCTGAAGCGGGGAATCAGCGTCGGGCCAAGCACGACCGGGATCTTTTTATCAGCAAGAACCTTGGCAAGCATGTGTGCTTCGGTGCCATATTCGATGACCAGCTTCAGTTTGAATTCATCGGCGATTCTTACCGCAGCCATGATATCTTCTGCCCGGTGCGCGCATGCACGCATGGCGACTTCGCCCTTAATCAACGGAATCAGAGCTTCCATATCGATTTCGCGGTCCTTGACCATCTTTTTGCTCTGCTTGGCGGCGTAGTAATCCTGGGCTTTCATCAGTGTTTCTCTGATCAGAGCAGTAATTCCCATTCGGGTAACATAGGATTTTTCGCCGTTTCTTGCCGCGACCTTAACCTGTTCGCCAAAAGACATCAGCACACCAGCCTGTTCAACGATCAGGCCAACATCGGCGGAGTTGCCATTGGTTTTGAGAATCGAACAGATTCCGGAAATCGGCCGCTCTGAGCCCGGGCACACCATACAGGTAGAAATGCCAGCTCTTCTGGCGTCTTCCATGGCACGGTCACGCATCTTGACGCCATCAAGCGGGCGCAGGTGCGGTGTAATATCGGCAAAAGGCTCATGAATATCATCTACTGAAGTAGAGCTTTCGAAAAGGCCGAGATGGCTGTGAGCATCGATCAGACCAGGAATCAGATATTTCTGCTCGCACTCGATAACCTTTTCAACGTTCTTGCGAATCATTGAACCTACAGAAGCGATCTTGCCTTTCTCAACCAGCACTTTCTGGCCAGGGAAAAACGTACCGCTCATCGGTATGCGAACGTTATTGAATATAATTGACATGTAACAGCCTCTTTTACAGTTTAAAAGAGCAAGAAGGCTCGGTTATCAGATTACCTTGTTGCCGTCAACGAATACCGCTTTGGTTTTGGAGCGGGTGTCGAGAGGGTGACCATCCCAGACAACGACGTCGGCGTCATAACCGACTTCAAGCTTGCCAAGGCGCTTGTCGAGTCCAAGTATGATTGCCGGGTTTTCTGTGATAGCCTTGATGGCGCGTTCTTCGTCGAGACCGTGGCGAACGCACATTGCGGCTGCTACGCTGAGTCCTTCGATCGGCATTACCGGATGATCGGTAGTCAGTGCGACAACACAACCTTCATCCATGAGAATTTCGACTGTTTCAAAAGTTTTGTTGCGCAGTTCAGGTTTGCAGCGACTTGAAAAGGTTGGGCCAACAACGGCGCGGGCTTTCCATTTGCCAAGTTCCTTGGCGATAAGGTGCCCTTCGGTGCAGTGGTCAAAAACCATTTCAAGGTTGAATTCCTGGGCGATGCGATAGGCAGTGATGATGTCATCAGCCTGATGCGCGTGTGCACGGGCCTGAATCTTGCCTTCGATCAATGGCAACAGAGCTTCGAGTTTGATTTCGCGTTCTTTAAATTCTTTGGTTTTTTTGCGCTTGAGGTAATCCTGGGCCTTCATCAGCCATTCGCGGATAACAGCGGCAGTACCCATTCTGGTGCTGGGGAATTTTTTCTGTTCGCCATAAACGCGCTTTGGATTTTCGCCAAAAGCGAATTTCATGCCGGAACTTTCTTTGATCACGGCTGCTTCTGCAGTATTGCCGACCATCTTTACGATGCAGCACTGACCGCCAATGGGGTTAGCAGAGCCTGGAGTAATCATGGCTGTGGTAACGCCGCCGTGCAAAGCGTCGTTAAAGGCGCGGTCACGCATTTTAAGGGCGTCAAAAGCCCGCACCTGTGGTGTAGCAAGGCCGAATGATTCATTAAAATCGGCATCATACCAGCCGACGCCTTCTTCTTCAAGGCTGATGTGAGTGTGGGCATCAATAAAGCCCGGAAGAATATACTCATCACTGCAGTCTATGACTGTGGCACTGGTTTCAGTTTTCTTTTTTGGTGCTGGAACGACTTTGCCCTTTTTGGCCTTGGTCGAAGTGAGAGTTATTTCAGTTATCTTGCCTTTTTCAATAACCAGCTTATCCAACTCCTGAAATTTCCCCTGGTAAAAAATGATGCCTTTTTCGAGAATAGTTTTCATGAAGCTCCCCTTTCCTGGGTTACAGTATTGCTATTTCGCGGTGCCATGTTGTGTAATTAAAGATTTTCAGGCTCTCCGACTCCTCTTAAATCGAGCCATTATACTATCTTTGCACGGTACATTCAAGTATTTTTTTGCGACGCGCAAAAGCATCGGCTCTCCAGCAAAATAACAGCAAATAATACAGCACAAAACTGCGAGCGGCGAAGGCTTGACAGGATGCTGCTTTATACCTATAATCAAAAAGTCATGAGTCATCATAATAGAAATATGCTCTTGGTTTTTCTGCTGGCAGCCTGCACGATGATTGGTTGCAGTCAGAACAACGACCTGCCGGGCCCACAGACTGGCAGCGATTCGAAACTTCTGTCTTCCGACCCCGTTCAGGTATCTACAGTCGAAACGAGCAGCACGGCAACAGCGCAATCAATAAAGATTTCTCCACTTGAGTATGCACAGAAAGAGTATCTCGACGCATATAACGAATATGTCAGACTGCTTCGCGAAAGCGGTCCACAAACGATAGACACTCTTCAGGCCCTGGCCCTGTACCAGAAAAAATATCAGATTTACCAGATGGTCCTGAAAGCTGATGGCGACAAGTGACAATTAGCCGGTCTGTTTAATCAGGCTCATTGTCGGGCTCAAGTTGCTGATTTATGTTAAATACCGCATAAAACATTATAAGCGCAGCAAAAATCTGCAGCACTGTTATTGGTCGGCCAAAACTCAGCCACATGATCAATACCGATGACACCGGAAAAAAAAGCTCCAGAACAGAAGCAAGCGAAGCCTTTACCCATTTCAGGCCGGCATAAAAAAAACTGGTCGCCAGTATGCCCGATATTACTGCCATGTAAAAGATGCTTTTGAATAGATTCCCGCCAATAACCTGATCGGCTTTAAGACCGCCGTGAACGGCAAAGGCCAGTGCAACTGTGAAAACGCTGCCGAGCAGAAACCTGCCGGCCAGAACAAAACTCTGATCATATTTTTTCAACAGTATTTTGCCCCAGATAGTACCGCTTCCCCAGAAAAAGGCAGCAGCAACAGCAAATCCCGCGCCGATGGCTGATTTTTTCCATTCGCCGGTAAACGGGTCAGTCAGACCAAATGAGACAAAGTATGAGCAGATTATTGCCAGGGCCGCCCAGGCGGCAAAATTACGGTTTACCTTTTCCCTTAGAAGAACGACCCCAAGGGTAATAGTCATTACCGGTTGCAATTTTTGCATCAGCACTGCGAGGGCAGGGTTGATGTAACGAAAAGCTTCGGTGAAACAAAGAATACCAAGCGCCGAAGCACCAAAACCGACCATTAAAAAGTAAAACAGGTCACGTACGACGAGCAGTGAAAATTGTCGGCGTTTAATCCAGAAAACCGGGCTGATCAGCGCCAGGTTAATCAGATGTTCCCATGAAATCAGCACGATTACCGGCAGACTGGCAATGACCGGATTTCGAAAATACAGATCGGTGCTGCGCAGGATTCCGCATAGAGCTACCAGAAAACAGGCAAGCGTGCTGTTCATGCCTGATTTGGTTCGGGAGCGAGGGTTGAGCGATTCTTGCCGGCTCCCTTGCTGACATACAGCGCCTTATCGGCAACTTTGATCAGGCTTTCACGATCGTGAGCATGAAGAGGATACGAAGATACGCCAATGCTTACGGTAATGCGCAGATCACCACTGCTGTGTGGAACAGTAAGCGCGGCAATTCTTTCGCGAAGGCGCTCGGCAGTCTGAAAGGCTTCTTCTGCACGGGTTTCAGGAAAGATCACAGCCATTTCTTCGCCGCCGTAACGGCAGGGCACGTCAATACCAGTACGCACTGTTTCTCTGATGGATTGTGCAACCTTTTGAATGACCTGATCTCCCACCTGATGCCCATAGGTGTCATTAAACTTTTTAAAGTTATCGATATCAATCATTATCAGACTCATGGTGAGTCCATAACGTCTCGCCCTCAGCAGTTCTTCGGTTAATCGCGCCTGAAAATATCTATGAACAAAGAGTCTCGTCATGCCATCGGTGATCGAAAGCTCATACAACTTATTGTTTTCGATTGTCACCGCGGCTTGAGAAGCTATAAGATTGAGAAGCGAGAGATCGCTGTCTTTAAACTCGCTTCCGCTACGCTTATTGACGATGTTGATCACGCCGATAATACCATCTTTGAATTTCAGCGGTGAACAGATAAGACTCTTAATGTCTTCTACCGGCATCAGGCTGCCGAAATTTTTAAATCTCGGGTCCTTGAAACCATCGTTACAG
>MFYY01000082.1:0-6117 GCA_001787855.1 Candidatus Riflebacteria bacterium GWC2_50_8
TTTCATCAATCTCCCTGGCAGCCTTTCTGCTTCCACGTATCTTCTTACCAGAACCAGTAACGGACTTCCCGCTCACAGCAGTAGACACTGAACTGGATTCTAATGTCACAACAGAAGGCTTTGAGATGACTACAACAGCCTCTGATAAAGGTTTTACCTGCTCGAGATTTTTTTTACCAGCTTCTTTAACCGCCACGGTCTCAACCTTAGCGGGTTTCACTTCGACAATAGCCTTTGCCGGCTTCTTTAGAGAGGCCTTTGCCTCAACAACGACTTCTCTGGCCTTTGCTGGAGCTGTTGCTGCGGCATCAGCCGGCATTGCCGGAGCCTCTACCATAGCTGTAGCCTTTACAGGCTCAACAACGACAGGCTCCGCAGCCGCAACTGGCTCTTCAGTTGCCGGCTCCTGCACCTCAGGAGCGCTTACAACTTCGACTGCTACGGCAGCCTTGGCCTGCTCTATTTTTTTGTCAAGTGCAGCCTTGGACCCGGCCTTCTTGCCAACAGGCAGAGCAGGAGGCAACATGGGCGCCTCAAGAGCCTCGGCGGCCCCTCTGAACGCATCTTCTGACCATAGCTGAACAGCCAGAAAACTGGCTGATAAAATCAACATTACGCCCAGTGCCAATAAAAACGGCAATCCAGGCTGCCTTTTTAGCAATCTCATCGGTATTTCCTCCCCTGAAAAGGGTGCTTGCGAGATTTTCCGATTCGGCACAAACAACTAACAAAATTCAGACTACTGTCAAGGAATTTTTGATAACCCAGACACTATGTCAGTAGCTACACCGAAAAAACAGCTCAATAACAGAAAATCTCAGAGCGGACCATTTTCAGACGAGGCCCTGTTGAGTACACAGTACTCTATTTTTTCATGCGCTCCAGATACTCGCCAGTGCGGGTATCCACTCTGATCATTTCGCCAGCTTCAATAAACATTGGCACATTTACAACATGACCACCGGCACAAACAACGGGCTTGGTGTTGCCGCTGGCAGAGTTACCCTTCACGTTCGGTGGTGCTTCGATTACTTCGAGATCGACCGAAGGCGGCAACTCGATTCCAATTGCCTTTCCTTCATACACCCGCACATAAAGTTCCATCTGCTCCTTGAGGTATTTGAACTGGTCACCAAGAATGTCGAGTTCCATTTCCATCTGGTCGTAAGATTGGATATCCATGAAATGCAGAAAATTGTCAGAAGCGTAGAGATATTGCATCTGCTTGGTTTCGACAGTTGCTTCCTCCACCTTTTCAGTCGTCTGATAGCGCTGCATAAATATAGAACCACTCTTAAGACTCTTGAGCTTGGCTTGCGCCATAGCCCGCCAGTTACCCGGACGAACGAACTCGACATCTACAACTTGACACAACTCGCCATTGTAGATGATTACCATACCTCTTCTCAGGTCATTTGCAGTAATAGCCATACATATCTCTCCTGGCTGGAATTTTATCGGCAGATTATAGCATAATTTGAACAATTAGACCTCAAAAAATCGGGAACAGAACAGATTTTTGTTTTCGCCAACAATCTATCACTATTCAAGCAATAGGTATGAGATGCCGACGCCAAAACAAGGACTTTTAATCAAGATAATGATTATCATAATTAAGTTAAGCACCGCTTCTTAACATTTTAATGATAATATAAAAAAATAGATTTATTCAGGCTGGTTTTTATTTCAAATGTTGCGAGCATTTTACCGATAGCCTATGGAGAGATTCACAGATATTCGGCAGGCACTGCGGGCAACAGCAGATGCACATATAAAACCGAAAGCAGGAGGCAGTTCTTTGCTTACTCTCATCGCTCAAGGCATTGTTCAAGGCATATCCGAGTTCTTACCGGTATCAAGCTCGGGGCATCTGACCCTGATGCAATATTTTTTCAACTTCGAAGATCCTGAAGCAAACCTGCTTACCACGGTCGCACTGCATTTTGGCACCTTGCTGGCCGTAATTTATTACTTTCGCGCCGACCTGATCCCTTATTTTACTGTTGCCGGCTGGCGGAACCCTGACCGCCGCAAAATCGCAACACTGGTAATCATCGGCAGCATACCGACCGCAGTTATCGGACTGACCTTTAAAAAGCAGTTCGAATCGCTTTTTGGCAATCCGTCTGCCGTTTGTGTCGCCCTTTTTATAACCGGGCTTCTCCTGCTGATCTGCGAGAAATTCAAGCAGCAAGAAAATCTGCAGAACATCGAAGAAGCTCCGTTGTGGAAAGCAGTCGTTGTCGGATTCATACAGGGCCTGGCAATAACTCCAGGCATATCGCGATCAGGCTCTACAATAGCAACAAGTCTGATACTTGGTATCAAGGGCGAAGAAGCAGCAAGGCTGTCATTTCTGCTTATGATTCCGGCTGTCAGCGGCGCAACTCTTCTTGAGATAAAAAAACTCGCTGAAGCAGGCCTGCCGCCAACCATTGATCCGATGGCTCTCGCAGCAGGAACCCTTGCCGCGGTCATAACCGGATTTCTGGCCCTCAAATTACTGGTTTACATGATCAAGAAGCAGAAACTGTCGTATTTTGCCTATTATCTTTTTACCGTTTCAGCAATCAGCCTGGCTCTGATTCAATTCGCGGGGAAATAACGAGGAAGCACCAATGAGCAGCAAAAAAATTCTTCTACCGGAAGCCGGCATCAAAGACCGGACAAAGAACAGAAAGCCAAGAAGCGAAAGCAGCGAACGCGTCGAGCGCCGGCCCAGGCAAGCCCGCAGCGTTAACACGCGAACTTTGCCGGCAACTATCGACGCACGCCAGAGAAGCGAAGCGATAGGACTGGTATTAGTAGGCAGCAGCGCATTCTCGCTGTCGCTCATTCACTACCTGAGTTCATCAAAAATTCCCGGTCTGATCAACGCCTTTATGGTGCATCTCGGCATGGGTGTTTACATTTTGCCACTGATGGTCGGACTGCTTGGCATTCAACGTTTCATGGAGCGCCCTTTCACCAACATTGGCTGGCGACTGGCCGGAATTTTGGGAACAATGATCTTTGGTCTGGGCCTGCTTGGCCTGGAGGGCGGCAAAATGGGAGTTTACGCTCTCGACATGTTTGCCAGATTTTTCGGGCCTGTTCCGAGCAAGGTCCTGTTCTCATTCCTACTATTGTCTTCGCTGATTTTTGCTCTCGACATACTCTACAAAGATCTTCTGGCAGCTTCACTTATCATGGCCAGTCTAACGACAAGATTCATATTTTTCTGCTGGGACATCACCCTGACCCTGCTGGCAATGATCATTGGGGCAGTCAAAACAACCGCCGACCTGCTGGCAGCAGTTTATGGGCGGGTCAGGCAGTTCTTCTCCGACCAGAATATAGATCCGGCAGCACAGCTGGGTCGACTGCTTTCATTCAGACCGAGAGTTGCAACCGAGCCCGCCGGCGAACTCGAAGATCTTGAAGACATTGAAGAACCAGCCGTTACAAATAAAAACACCGCAGCTCATGACGAAGAAGAAGCTACTGTAATTCCAGTTCCACGACACTGGCAGGACAACAACGACAGTCCAAATAACAACAACGCCGGTGCAAATACTGGCGATGCCGCCTGTCAGTTTCAGGTTACTCAGATAGCAAGCCACTGCGTTATTGTTGATGCCGGAAACAACGGAGTTTTGACCACTCCCCCACCCCACCATGAAACTGCCGATGATGACGAGGAAGACCTGCGCGTAATGGTAAGATTCGAAGAAGAAGGCGAATCCGACGAGGAAGAATCGGCATCAGACAGTGGCGACACCGAATGCTCGGTACACAGATCTGCTTCGACAGAGGTTTCCCATGAAACAGAGCCTGACGAAGAGCCTGTTTATCTGGAAGACAATCTCATCGATCAGGAAATCAAAACCGGCAAATTCGCCAGGCAGCCGGTAAAACAGGTTAAATTCGCCGAAGCCTTGCTGCCCCCGATTGATATTCTCAAGATGCCGCCGCCAAGGGACAATCAGGAGTCAAAGTCAGATCTGAGCCAGCGTTCAGCTTTTCTGATCAAGACGCTCGACGAATTTGGCATCAAAGCAACTGTTATTGATATTGTCGAAGGTCCGGCAGTATCGAGATTCGAAATCAAACCGGCTCCCGGCGTAAAAGTTTCGCGCATAACCACGTTGATTGATGATATCGCGCTTGCTCTGGCAGCTCCAGCAATACGCATAGAGGCGCCAATACCTGGCAAATCGGCTCTTGGCATTGAGATTCCGAATACCAAGCCAACACCTGTATATTTTTACGATCTGCTGAAAAATGAAAATTTCGGCCGTAACCAGATTCCGCTTAATCTGGCCCTGGGGGTGACAATCAATGGCAAGCCGGTATTTGCCGACCTTTCAGAAATGCCACACCTGCTTATTGCCGGTTCTACCGGATCAGGCAAATCGGTATGCGTAAACACCATCATTGCCAGCATTCTGTTTCAGGCAAGAGCCGACCAGGTCAAGTTCGTGATGATTGACCCGAAGATGGTTGAACTCTCTTCATACAACGGTATTCCGCATCTGATTGCCCCGGTAGTCACCGATCCGGCCAAGGCATCCGCAGCTCTCATGTGGGCGGTTGAAGAAATGACCAGGCGCTATGAGATACTTGCCGGATGTGGATGCAAAAAGATTTCGACCTACAACGAAGAGCTTGAACGACTCAGACAGGAAATCGACCAGGATCTTGAACCGATGCCTTTCATCGTTATTGTAATAGACGAACTGGCAGATCTGATGATGACAGCATCAGCCGAAGTCGAAGGCTCTATCTGTCGTCTCGCCCAGATGGCGCGCGCAGTTGGCATGCATCTGGTAATTGCCACGCAGCGTCCTTCGGTCAACGTTCTTACCGGTTTGATTAAAGCAAACTTACCAACAAGAATTGCCTTTTCGGTAACATCTGCTGTAGACTCAAGAACCATTCTTGATGCAAAAGGGGCAGAACGTCTCCTGGGAAAAGGCGACATGCTGTTTATCCCGAAAGGCCGCAACAAACCTTTGCGCCTGCAGGGAGCCTTTGTTTCTGACCGCGAACTGATGGATCTGATCGAATTTGTCAAAAAGCAGGGGCAACCGGAGTATATGGACATTGCGCCAACACAGGCAGAAGACGACGAGGAAGGCTACGACGAGGAAGAGACCGGCGGCGATGCAGATTCTCCGCTGATACAGCAGATATTGAAATATCTTGAAACTCAGGAAAAAACATCAACAAGCATGCTTCAAAGAAAGTTTAGAATCGGTTATAATAGGGCGGCCAGAATTATGGATCAGCTTGAAGAAAAAGGACTGGTCAGCCCCATGGATGGCGCAAACAAACGCAGAGTTCTCATTGGAAGGAGTAACACTCAGGTATGACCAAGGAAATATGCCCCTTTCTGGGTAAACTGAGAGATGACAAAAGCCCGGAAGGCGGCTGCATCCAAGAACAGTGCATGTTTTATCATGCGCAGGACGCACGCTGCATCTTTCTGGGAATCGGCACCGCCTCGCGCGAGTATCTCGATTCGCTCAAAAAACTGGCCGAGCAGAATGAACTGGTCCTGATGAAGGAGCGCGCCAGCATGTTTTCGGAAGACGAAAAGCAGGAGCGCGTCAATCTATACATCAGCCAGGCCAGCATTTATAAAAACAAGGGACTGTTTGAAAAGGCACTTCTCGACTACAAGAAGGCGATCATACTCGACCCGCAGCATCCGATAGTGCATAAAGCTCTCGGTGACATTTATTCGGTTCAGGGCATCTTTGATGAATCGATTTCGTCATACCGTCAGTGCCTCAAGCAGGAACCAGAAGATGGCGAAACCTGGATACGCCTTATCCTTCAATATAGAGCACTATGTTCCAGCATGCCTGACCGCGAGCAGCGCTATCAGGCGATCATTGAGAAACTCCGCGAAGACCTGCGTTCGATTGAGAGCGAATCCATGGCCAACTGTATCATGGGGAACGCCTATCTGATTCTGCATTCGCAGGACAACGAAAAATTTGTCGATCAGCGCCAGGAAGCTCTGGTCATGATGGAACGCGCACTTGAGATTAATCCGAAAAATCTCTGGGCCCATCTTGGGATCAAGGATCTGCATATATATGATGGCAAGTATGAAAAGGCTATAGAGCA
>MFYY01000082.1:6261-10219 GCA_001787855.1 Candidatus Riflebacteria bacterium GWC2_50_8
TTGGCTATATCAGCGAGCAGAAGGCAAATTACGACCAGGCAATAGAGTATTACCAACAGGGTTTGAACATTAACCCGACCAATGTTTTTGCACACTTCAGGCTCGGCAGCATTCATCTGCTGATGGGAATGCTCGAGCTCGCAGTCGCCAGATTCCGCGAAGTGATCGAGCTGTCGCGAAATCGCACCCATGATATCTACCAGGAAGGCTATCTGTTCAACAAGTTGCGTTTCTTCAAAGAAGCTAACGCACTTGGCGCATGGATCGAGCTCGGCAAGATTTACGTCAAGCGCCGCCAATATGAAGAAGCGTTCGAAGCCTTTGAAAAGGCTCTCGCAATCGACAGCTCAAGCCCGCTTGCCATAATGAACCAGATCGATCTTTACAAGATCAGAACTTCTGGCAGTAAAGACGCCGAAACTCTTTACAGCAAGTTCATTGAACAGTATAAAAATGCCGCCATGGTTGACTTTCAAAACCCGGTGGCCCATTTTGCGCTGGCTTATGCCTGTCAGGTATTGCCTTCATTGCTTCCCGAAAAGCAGGAAGAACGCCTCGAAGAAGCTCTCAACGGCTATCAGATGGCGATCAACCTTACTCCGGACTTCAAGTGGGCATATTGGGGCCTGAAAGATTCGTATCTTACCACTCTTGAAAACTCCACCCCGCTTTACGACCAGGCTCTTGAGTCGTGCAAACTGGTTACTGAGCTTGACCCCGAAGATCCGCGCGCATACTTCGAAACCGGAGATGTTTTCCGGAAAATGGGCAATTTGAACAAGGCTTACGATTATTTTGCACAGGCCGTTGAGAAGGACAAAACCTACATCCCGGCGTATCTGCACATGGCCGAAATAAAGTATTCCGAGAAACACGAAGAAGAAGCGATCAAGCTTTACCAGAAAGTTATCCGCATCAACCCGAATTTTGCCCAGGGTTATTACGAACTGGGCCGCGTCTACCAGGATATCAAAGAAACCGAAAAAGCTCTTGCCAACCTGCGCAAGGCCGTTGAACTCGACATCGATTACACCGAAGCTCACTTTGCAATCGGTCGTATCAGTTTCGAAGAAAACCAGGATGAAACAGCCAGAATCAGGCTGGCGCGCACAATAGAACTGTCACCGACTCACGATCTGGCTCACTATTATCTTGGTATGCTTCATCACCGCAACGGTAGATATCAGCAGGCTATCGAAGAATTTAACAGCGCCATAGCTCTATCACCCAGGCCAAGCCGCATCCAGTTCGACCTGGCAACGCTTTACACCGACTCAGGAAACTGGCAGGAAGCCAAAACCATACTTGAGAAGGTTCTTGAGCATGAAAGCGAGTTTATTGACGCCATCATTCTGTATGCCCAGACCCTTGAGCATCTTGAAATGCTCAAAGAGGCAGAAGAAGAATATCTCAGGGCCATCGAACTGCAGCCAGAAGGTCTGCGGGCACACGAAAGCCTGGCCCGGCTCTATGAATCGACCAACCAGATATACAAAGCTGAAGACGAGTTCCGTAAAGTGGTCGAAATCAAGCCAGACCACGTGGCAGCACAAATGTCGCTGGCAAAAATATATATCATCAGAGACCTCCACGACAAGGCCCTCAACGCTCTGCACACCGTTGTCGACATCGAGCCTGATATTTTTGAAGCACACCTTGAGCTCGGCAGAATCTACCACCATCACAACTCACTCGAAAAATCGGTTGAATCATACAAAAGCGCGATAAGAATAAGATCAGGAGCTCCACAGGCGCACGTTGAACTTGCCGAAGTTTACCTCAACATGGAAAAGACTGGCAAAGCGATCGAAGAATACAAGATGGCGCTTGAGATCGACCCGTCTCTTAGCGAGGCTCTCGCCAACCTTGGCGATCTTTACAACATGTCTGAGCAATACGAACTGGCTGGAAACTGCTA
This sequence comes from Candidatus Riflebacteria bacterium GWC2_50_8, assembly GCA_001787855.1. Classification (GTDB taxonomy): domain Bacteria; phylum Muiribacteriota; class Ozemobacteria; order Ozemobacterales; family Ozemobacteraceae; genus Rifleibacterium. Next base: position 8,180 of record MFYY01000082.1, read on the forward strand.
TCGCCGGCTGGTCGAAATGGATCCGCAAAATCATTCGGCACGGTTCAAGCTTGCCGAAACCTGTTACCACTGCGGTCAACTCGAAAAAGCTCTTGATGAATATCTCAAAGTGGCAGAAATCAACGAAGAACGCACCGATGCGCTGGTTCGCCTCGGCAAAATTTACGCATCTCTCGAAAAATGGGAAGATGCGGCAAAATACTACGTGCGTGTGTTCGAAACCGATCCGCAGAACTCGCTTATTCATCTCGAACTCGGCAAGGTCTACGACCACCTCAACCGCCTTACCGATGCGCTGCGTGAATTTGAAGCAGCACTCGAACGTGAGCCCAATAACCCTGAAATACTCACGCAGATCGGCCTGATGCATCGCAAGCAGGGCAACCTCGACCTGGCTATCGAACGTTTCAACCGCGCGATACAGATCGACGGCAACAACCCCTTGCCACATCGAGAACTGGCGATGGCCTACATTAACAAGGGCCGTGTCGACAAAGCGATTGGCGAATTCAAGGAAGCACTCAATTTCGAGCCTTCAAACATTAACGTAAATATAGAACTGGCAAAGGCCTATGCCAGTCAGGGCATTATCGACGACGCAGTTGACGCCTATCGCAAGGTAATAAGCCTTGATCCGCGCAATTCAAACGCCCACTTTGAACTTGGCATAATCTACTCGACCCAGGGTCTGAACGACAACGCGATCAGCGAGTTCAAAACCGTGATCGGCCTTTCTTCAGATCACAAGAGAGCTCACCTTGAACTTGGCCGACATCTGCGCGACACCGGCAAGGTCGACGAGGCCATTGACGAGCTTCGCAAGGCAAGCCTGCTTGATCCTGAAAATGCCGTCATTTATTACGAACTCGGCGATGTCTACTACCAGCGCGACGAGTTCCAGGATGCCCTGAGCAAGTTCAAGCGCGCTCTTGAACTTCAGGATGACTATGTTGACGTTTATCAGAAGCTGGGCACAATTCATGCTTCAATGGAACAGTGGAAAGAAGCTAAACAGTTTTTCGAAAAGGCAATTGAGCTCGAAGCCGAGAATTACTCGCTTTACCGAGAGCTTGGGGAAGCCTGCGAAAAGCTTGGCGATGCTGAGGGTGCCATAAGCTCGTTCGAAAAGGCGCTTGAATTCAAGCCCGGTGATCTCAACATAATCTATCGTCTGGGTGCGCAATATAAGCAGAACAACAACTACGACGCAATGGTCGTGCTTTATTCGAAGGCGGTAGAGGCAGCACCTAAAAATGCCCTGTTCTTCTTCGAACTTGGCGAAGCCTATCGTGGCCTCGGTCAGCAGAACGAAGCAGCCAGCAATTTTGAACAGGCACTATCTCTCAATGAAAACCTGATCGAATGCATTTATGCGTTGGGCGCGATTTTTTGGGAACACCAGAATTACGAAAAGATGGTGCGTCTCTACAAAAAGGCAATTAACCGTTATCCGACCAACAGCCGGGCCCACTTCGAGCTTGGCAAGGCGTATTACAAACTTCTCAAGGTTGGCGACGCAATAGATGAGTTCAAGAAAGTCATCAACCTCGATTCGAACCACCAGGAAGTTTACTTCGAACTTGGCAGGCTCTACATAGACAACGGCATGCTTGCAGAAGGCGCCGAAGCGCTCGAAAAAGCCGTTGCCATAACACCTGAAAACGGCGAAGCGCACTTCCTGCTGGGCAAGGCGTATGAAGGCCTCAATGACAAGACAAAAGCCACCGCGGCCTTCAAAAAAGCGCAGGGACAGATGGAAGAAAACTACGAAGTTCTTCTCAAGGTCGGCGCTGACTATCTCGAAAAAGAATCATACGAAGAAGCGCTGCAGCAGCTGGCTAAAGCAGCAAAATTTGCCGAAGCCGGTTCCATGGTTTACTTTCTGCTTGGAAAAACTTATCGTGGCATGGGCAAAAACGAAGATGCGGTCAAAGCCTTTGAAAAAGCGGATGAACTTATGGAAGCCGAGGAGGGCGAGGACTGATGCCAGCTTCGCGGCAGCACACAATATCAGAACAATATATGACACAGCTTAAGGAG
>MFYY01000083.1:0-147 GCA_001787855.1 Candidatus Riflebacteria bacterium GWC2_50_8
CAGATGACTGTTCCTGTTTTGCGCTCACCGCTGCCAGCGCAGCCCCCTCCCCCGTCTTAAATCTACGGGGAAGATCATTATCGATCACATAAACACAAAGTTCCTTGGCACTCTGTTTGTTATAATGAAATTTCGGCCCGCAAAGGT
>MFYY01000083.1:255-822 GCA_001787855.1 Candidatus Riflebacteria bacterium GWC2_50_8
GTTCCAGTACCTTTTCCTTCAGGTTATGGACGTAACGTTCATGAAGAGACAGATAGAGTCCTGTTTTCCTTGGTTCTATCCCTCCGGCAAGGATTTCCTGGGTCAAGGTTCTTCCGGCATATTCTTTCTGTGACTCCCTGCGGAACGAAAGACGCCTTTCCTGATCAACATCCGCTCCGAGCAATCTCCGCTCTACCCCTGAGAGATAATCCTCGGTTATTTCAACTCTGTCACCGGTAAAACGGCAGATGGCAACCGAGCCGATTTCAAAATTGACTGCAAACATGTAATTCAGGATTTCACGAGAAATCTGCTCCTCATTGTAATAATACAACGATTCCTTGACCTCCTGCAGCACCAGATAATTGTAGTTTCCAAGCAGTGACTCCAGGAAATTATCCGGCAGCATTCCGCCATACTCCCTGCGAGCTTTTGTAAAGAAAGTCGTCAGGTTGGACATCGAGATCAGCTTGTTTTTACGTGAGTAGATATTCAGGAAATCTCCAAAAATCCTGATCGAGTCCCGTCCGGAAAAACCTGTCACTCCTTCCCCCTCGGATTCATCGA
>MFYY01000083.1:857-5954 GCA_001787855.1 Candidatus Riflebacteria bacterium GWC2_50_8
CGCTGGTAGAAATACTGATCGTGATCATGATGATCACGGCAGGAATTCTGCCGATTTATTCGTTGATGCAGTCCGGGCAGAAGCGTATTGTACGCGCAGACACCAGAACTATGGCAACTCTGTTTGGCACCTCAGCGATTGAGCTGGCGCGCACTCTTGGTTATGACAAGGCGCAGAAACTGCACAATGACGAAGAATACCTGACATTGCAGAAAACCGCTGATAATAACGGTTTCGAAATGCACTTCGAGCCGACGTTGCAGCCGGTTACTCCTCTTCCACCGGGTGCCAAGCCGATGTTTCTGCTTCGCATCAAGATTACCGTAGTATCGAAGTATCGTACGGCCGAAGCCGATGTGCCGGTTCTTACTTTCGTATCAATCCTTACAGACCCAAGGTATAACTATTATTGAACATGTTCAGGCGTAAAAGAACAACAGGTGTAACCATAATCGAACTGGTTTTTGCAGTTGGACTGTTCGTGCTGTTGTCAACGTCTCTTTACCAGATTTTGCGCATGGTGCGAACCTCTTTTACCCATTCACGCAATAAGCTCGATATTCTGCAGACTACCCGAATAATCATGTCAGGCGTGCGCAATGAACTGCGCAATGCCCACGAAAAGCCGCTGGTGTATGATGACATGCTTAATATCCCGGTTTCGGCAACCGAGACGATAGTCTACTTTTTTGACGCTGATGCGCGTCGTCTCTATCGAGGCAAAAAGGGTGGGCTGCACGAACAGAACCCGTCTGTTTCAGATATGCGGCCTTTCATGTTCAGCGACGGACAGATTCTGAATTTCGAATACGATTCGAGCTATCGCGATTCGAACGCATTTGTTGAGTCTGAGCTGGCTCTTAACTCAAAGGTCTGGTTCAAGGTTTCCATGAAAATTCTTTATACTGAAAAATTCGACCGCCTGGCTGAAGACGAGAAGGCGAAGATTCTTGCCGACCCCGATGCCGACCCGCGTGTTAAATCTTTTTTCATGATGATCACGCCGCGCAAGGTTAACTGGCTGCTTCAGGCCACCCAGTAATACCAGTTCAACTTATTTCGTTCGCAAATACTTCGGGCATAGTTCTGCTATTGTTTTTTCGTGCTCGTGCTCGTGCTCGTGCTCGTAATCGTAATTGAGAACATTTCGCGCAGAGCCGCAGAGAAAAATAAGAATACAATCCACAGATTACGCAGATTGCTCAGATAGTTTCAGGAGAACTGCCAAAAAAACTGTAATACCAATTTCACTTATTTCGTTCGTAAATACCTTTGGCATTTTTCGGTCATTCTGCGCGTAGCCACCGGCGAAGTCGCAGAATCCACCTTTTTATTCCTGCTTGTCACGGCGTTTCGCAGAGCGAAGCCGGACACACCTTACTGATAAATGAGCAAAGAAAAACCACCACCAGACTTTGTCTGGTGGTGGTTCTGTGTTTGAGCGGTTTACTGTGGGTCTTTTCCGGTCAGTTTTTTATAATCTTCGAGAGCCTGCAGGTAGGATTTGTGGGTGGCACTGATATTCTGCGAATTACCTTCGCGGGTTGCACTGATGTATGCCTGGTAGGCATTACGGTAGGCGGTATCAGCAGCCTGGATTTCGTCTGAAGTTGGCGCGATAGTAACTGCAGAAGCAGGCACGCCTGAGGTCACCGGGACTGGTGCTGCGTTATCAAGTGCCATTGGAACTTCTGGTGAAAGGGCAACGCCTGATGTCGTGGCCGGAGAAGAACCGCCGGTCATGAACAGAATGCCGCCGGTAGCTTCGCGATCAGCTTTATAGAGCAGACTCATGGCGATTTTGCCGAGGAAGCCGCCAACCAGAGCGCCGGCTACATATCCAACCGGGCCGAACGAAGCAAGAGCCATCACGCCTGCTGCGGCGCCGCCGAGGGCGGCCAGATTACTTAAACTGCCTGTGCCATAACTGGTGACGATACCACCGACTATCCAGCCTGCGATACCTCCGGCAATCATGCCAAGTGGCGGAACAAAGGCTGCACACAGAGATGCGCCAGCAACTGCCCCAGCTATTTTACCGGCGAATTTGGCATATGGTCTGACTGCGTTGAGAATGCTCCCAAGGATACCGGCCTCTGCAGTGGCCGGAACAATCAGAATAGAGAATATTAACGAAGCGAGCAGAAACAGATTGAACTGTCGATTTTTTACCAGTTGATTAAACATACTTACAACCTCCCTCTTTGTTTATAACTTCTTAAGTATAAGGAAAACGATCGCGTCCCGCAATGTACCGGAACAAAAAAATGCCGTAGTGATTTCTGTGAATCAAAATTGCTAACTCATCAAAAGAGAGTTATAGAGACATTTCGTTATGCTTCTTCACTCATTTTTCCGCAGATTGCACAGATAGTCTCAGGATAACTGCAAAAAGACAGTAAAAAATTTCTGAATTACCTGCGGGAATCCTTTAATCTGTGGATAACTCTTCAAAAGAGCCCGGATGATTTTCACGATAAGCTTGTCCGAGAAATAGTCCAAACCAGATTTCTTGTAAAACCCTCATGAAAAGGTAAATTGATTGCTGCTGGGCGGAGTAGTTGTGAATAGCGAATCAATAACCGGTCAGCGAGGTTTGAAAAGCAGACCCTGCAGAGATTTTTCGCTGTCACTGTTGTCATATTCAAAAATAGCCAGATAGCGCTTGCGGCGCCGCATACCGTCGATCTGGTCATCCTTGAATATCCAGCCCTCACCTTCGCTTTCGCGACCGACAATGCGGCCGGTGCCGAGAAGATGAAGCTCCGGCAATGCTATCAGATACATGTTGGCGCTGACTACCCAGTCTTCGTGCTTGTTGGCGTATATTTCGGCTTCCATGCTGCCAGGTTCGCGTTCAACTTCTTCGTCTTCTGCCTGTTTTTTGAGATCGCGTGATCTGACCGGCTGTTTTGCCCGCTTAACTCCGCCGCGCTTGTGGCTGATTTCAATCGCCCATGGCTTGCCGGTAATGCTTTTGATGAAGCTTTGCCCTTCATGATCTATACGGCGGGTCGAGAATTTTTCATCATCGTCCATAACATAACGTGCCAGAAGATAGGCTATACGCTCTGATTGAAGTGGTGTCAGAGAATCTTTTTCTGACAGCACCAGCATTTCGTCGAGCAGGTCGTCGGTTATTACCTGCCCGGCATAAAGCTTTGCCTCGACCAGCATGATACGTGAAGAAATTCGGTTACTGCTCGACATAAGTCCGCGATTGTGAAGACTTTCGAGCAATTCTATTGTCTCGGTAAAACGCCCCCGATAAAACCTGGTGGCAGCATCATAAAATGAATTGTCGCCGGGCATTATGCGCGGATAAAGATGGGCAGAGGTCGAATACTGTTCTTTGGAAAACGGACCTTTAAGCTTTTTGAGCAGCGCGGCAACGATGCGCGCTTCCATTTTGTAGCGGTCTTCGTCACGAACTTCGGCAAGGCGGTCGAAAACTCCCTCAAGCAACCAGAGAGCTTCGTCAACCTGTGGATAATCCTGCGGCACAATAATTTTGAACTTTTCGAGCACTTCGACGGCCTCTTCATAACGGCCCATCATAGCCAGTGTCAGTCCGCGCAGGTGATTCCAGGGGGCATCCTGAATGTCGGTAGTTCCGGGGGCTGGTGCTATTGCCGAAAAACTGTATTCAGAGAGCAGGCCATAGGCGTCGGCCTGCTGACCGCCCAGTGCCAGCGTTTCGATAAGGCGTAATCTGACTTCTCTTGTGGTCTGGTCGCGGCCAAACAGGCGAAAGTCGGCCTTAAAATCAGGAGCTTGTCCGAGGCACCTTCTTAACGCCTTGACTGCGGTTTCAAGACTCTCTTTTCTTTCGCGACTGTGTTGTGTCAACATCTTTTGCGTGAAATACAGGCCGCGAACGAAGTTAAGATCTGCCTGTAAGAGGTTGGTCTTGAACTGAGCGTTACAGGAACGCAGCCATTTATTGGCGATTCGCAGAGTTTCTTTAACTTCTTTGGTGTTAACCACAAAAAACGGTTCGGCGCGGTTGGCGACATATTCGCCTTTCATCAGTGCTGTCTGGTAAAGTTTTCGTGCTTTAAGCGTGTTAGCCAGCACCAGATACATTCTCGATTTGTCGATAATTTCGGATTTCTTTGCATCTTTTTCGGCGTTCTCGAGAATTCTGATGATTTCGTCGAGGTCACGAATTTCATAATTGCGTTCATCAATGGTTTCGAGGCTTTCTTTTGCCGAGTAGAAATACTGCTCAGGGGTAATAGTCAGCAGGCCTTTCTGGCCGGCAGAGCACCCGGAGAGGGCGATAGAAATCCACGTGACGACGCAGATACCGAAAAGGGCAGCCAGCAGCTTTCTGGCTGGAGATATAGATGCCATGATTTCCCTCATTAGAAGTTTTTGAGCTTGATTGATACGCGGCCTTTGTTATAGGACGCGTCGTGTGGTTTGTCAAAGAAAATGATGAAGTTCTGCTCAATGAGCTTGTCGACGAGTTCTTCGATCTTGCTGAATCTGAAACGGTCGTCGTCAAACTTGGGTCCGAGCTCGATGAACTTGTTGTCTTCGATGAAAAACAAATACTGGATTGTTGAAAAGATACCTTCTGGCGCGTCGCGGTTTTTGTCGAGATAGAGGTTGACCACATCGACCTTGGGAATACGCGTCGTGTCTTTGCCGAGTTCTTCGGCTTTATGCTGCAACTGCTGGTAGAGTTCTTTGGTGTCGCCCCAGTCTTTGGCCTGGATCATGGCACAGTCAAGGTCATATTCGAGGTCGCCGCTGCCCTTGCAGTGATACATGGTCGGACGCTCGGAGTCAGGCGTTGCGTCGATCATACAACCTTCTTTTGACAGTGAGCTGATCGTCATTATCGGGTTGTTCAGTTCGATACACAGACCTTTGAGCTCGGTCGAAATCTCTTCGACCTTGAATTTCTCATCCATGTAGTTGCGTGAAAGCGGCATTTTCTGGATGTAGTCGATGAAGATCATGATGTTTTCAGTGTTGAAATCCTGCATGGCATTGTAAGCATATGATCTGATGCGGTCGACGGTGTCTTCTTTGGTAGCTTCGACGATGTAGAAGTAGTCCATATACTCCTGCATCTTTTTCCAGCCG
>MFYY01000084.1 GCA_001787855.1 Candidatus Riflebacteria bacterium GWC2_50_8
ACTTATGCTCTCATTCTCGTCAAGACTTACCAGCTCAAACCCGTCAGGTACATTGTCGATACCGGCATGGCCGGACTGGTCAGATTTGAGCAAAGGCAGCGACTCACCAAAGACCACAATTCGACCTGGCCCTGGCGGGAATTCCTTGAGTGCGAGTTTGCCAGTCGGTCTGGCGAGTATCAGGTCTGGCAGCCCGGTGTCAGCGTTCTCAGCCAGTTTGCCGCGAATTGTACCCTTCTGCCACCCGCCGTCGGTCTTATGGGTAAGATAAAGAATGAAATCGCCTGCCGGCAGGCTGGAAATCATGAAGCTGCCATCCTGGCCGGTCCGGGTTTCTTGCCATGATCCGGCTTCGAGAGATAGAAGAAGAAGCTCGGCTCCAGATGCCGGCTGCAGATTTGCAAAGACGGCCCGACCGTGCACCGATGAACTGCCGGTTGCCTGGCTGGGAGGCTCTATTGCATGTGTGCTGTCAGCAGTCAAATCGAGCATCAGCTTGTGTGCCAGAAATGGCGAAGCTCTGTCGGCATCAGTTTCGATAAGTATTCCCATTGATCTGACCGTTATTCCATCGCCTTTAAGGGGGGGGGCCTGTTTTGAATAAAATGGCCGCAGACATGGCATCTGATAATTGCCGATCAGCGGCAGTGGCGTTGATGGCATTTTCAGCCAGGTTTTGCCACCGGTCTGGTTGAGAGGCATTGTTCTGGCGACCTGCTCAATTGATTCAGCCAGTTCGGGTTTGATTCTTTTAAGTATTCTCGCGATCAAAACGACTTCGAGTCGGCGTGTGGCCTGGTCGATGCCGGCGTGTCCAGTGCTGTTCAACAAAAACGGCGCATTTGCGTAGGTAGCGGTGAAAAGCTGGTCTGCAGTGAGATTTACGCTGACGGATGCTGCTGCGCTTATATTGCCACGCTGTTCGGCAATCAGGCTGCTGATCCAGGTAGTGTAGCCCAGGGTTAATACAAATTCTTCCGTATCAGCCGGATGATAGGCCAGTGGCAGGAATCTTATCGTAGAATCGAGATCAGATGCAATATTTATCAGACCGGTTGCAGCAGCATTGCGGGAAATTGCAGAATGCAGCGGTTTTGGCCAGGGTGGTCGCAGTGCATTTTGATCTATGAGATCTACCTGCTCAAAAGTTTGTCGGCCCCGGCTGACAAAATGCTGTGCCAGTATTGGAAACGCGGTTGATGCCAGTGCTGCGCTGAGCTTATTGTCAACATCTTCGGTTGCAGCACTGTCGTAGATACGATCGATAGCGATAACTTCGGCGCCGGAATCGTTCAGCAGGCTGAGCAGGTCGGCAAAATCGCTGCGGTCAGGATCTCGACCAAAACGTCGGGCAAACGTTGCGTCTTTGTTAACGATGACCACTGGGTGATGGGGCATCTGCGGCTTTCCGAAAGCTTCGCGAAGATACGGTGAATAGCTGAAAAGAAAGTCAGAAAACCTGAAGTCAACCCATTCCAGGCTTTGTCGCAGATCTGGCAGCAGCGCCAGCAAGCAGATGACAAGCGGAATCAGAAGAGCTCGTTTTCCAGTTCGTGAAATCTGCTTGCTGCCTTGCTCTGCTCTGGGAAGCATCAATTCTCACCAGAACTTCTTGATCTTGATTTTGTTCAGAACTTTTTCACCGACTGCTTTTTTCTTCTGAGTTGATTGCTGGTCGTGTCTGCTTTTTTCCTCGGCAAGTTTACTGGCGACACCGAATGAGTAATCGTTCAGGCTGTCTTCGAGCGACCCTTCGCTGGCCTGCATCCAGTTGCCACTTCCGGTGTCGGTTCCGTAGACAAAAGACCTGGCGCCGGCCGGGATGCGAAAATGTTCGAGCGAACCAGGGATCCGGCCGTAAAGCTCTCCTTTGATTACATTTACCGTGGTGACGAGCTGGTTGCCGTTCAGATAGTGGCTGGCAAGAAATTCAATGTCGGTATCTGCATTCTTGAAGCGGCAGACACGGAACATGGCGTTGCCTTCGGTTAACTGCAGGCCTTCAGCGTTTGGTTCGAGTTTTGCTGATCGCGACCCGGCGCCCGCTTTGCAGGCGGCAAATGCCTTGTTGCCGAGATAGACTTCTTTGTAGCGGCTGTCGGTAACCATGAATCCGCGAGTTTCCTGACTAAACTTCGAAAAGTCTGCTTTATAACCAGGTCCAAAAGCCTCTGAAAGTTCCTTCGCGCCTTCGATGTAGCCGCGTCCGCTTTCAAAGCCGCCGACCAGCTTTTGAATCTTGTCGCTGACTCCGCCGAACATTCCACTGAGACGGTTTGCTCCGAGACTGTTATTAAAATTGCCGAGGCCTTGCAGGCTGGTGAGGCCAGCCAGGCTGGCGTCAACATTGAGAAGGCTGGTCAGGCCGCTTCCGAAGTTCTGGGTAAGCATGGAAGCCGGGTTAAACTTGCGCAACGGTGTAAAGCCATCGCTGAATATTTTGTCGAGTTTCATCAGTGGCGAGCTGAGTGCAGCAAGGCCCTCCCCGGCTTTGAGACTTCGCTTCTGGCCGGTTTCCTTGTGGGTAAGTTCGACTTCGCCCTTGTAGACGTTGATGTTGGTGGCACCGGCGGCAACTGTGCCGATCTGCAGGGCAGGGGTTTCAAGCATTGACACAAAGTTGTCGACAATATCTACTTCGAAAAGGGTGCCCTTGACTCCGGCAATGACATCGGCGGTCTGTACCTGAAAGTTGCTGCCACTGACAACCTTGAACAGAATTGTGCCTTGTTGCGCGGTCAACTGCCTGATCGCTTCCTGCCCAAGTATCTGAGGCACTTCAAAAATGCTTTGCTCTTTTACGGCAAGAACACAGGTTTCTTTGAGCGCCATTTCGGCAGAACTTTTTTCGTAGGTGCGCACTTTGTCGCCGCCATCAAGTCGTTTCAAGGTGCCGGCCAGTTTAAGGTTGCTGTGCAGTTTTTTGAACAGCGGGTCAGCCGTTTTTTTTACTTCGACCCGGCCGTTGGCGCTGGTAATTTCAGTTGCTGTAAGATCTACCGCTAGAGCAGGCATGCTGACAACAGCTGTGCAAAAGACAGCTATAATTCCTGCAATTAATTTAAGGTGAGTGTTCATTTTCAATCCTCCTGAATGCCCATTGGTCAGCCGTCTGGCTGGCTATGCCAGTCTATACCAACCAGTATGACAAGTCAAACTTGATCTCCTGACACGCAGTCGCTGCCAGAAATTATTCATCGGGGCCTTGACGCTTTGCTATTTGATAAATACAATTAGTCATACTGTTTGAAAATATAGAGGTACCCTGTGAGATATAAACAACACTTGCTGGTTCTGGTGGTTTGTCTGCTGTTTCAGGCCTCTTTCGTTGGCCAGGCCCAGGCTCTTGACTTCGGGAAGCTGCTTGGCGAAGTCAGCGGAGCGCTGAATCGTGTTACTGCCACTGTCAATCGCACAATTGGCGGCGTTGACGAAGATAACCAGAAGGTGCTCGAACAGTCGCGTGAGCAGGCGCCGGCGACCAATGCCTTTCTTGGCGGCTGGGAACAGTCCTGGGAAGTCTCGATGGGCGAAAAGACTCACGAATCGCTCAAAAAAGATCCGGGCTTTTCCAGCGACAAGGCGATGCTCAACCGTCTCGGAACGGTTGCCCGCAAGTTGATCAAACAGGTTGAAAGAAAAGATCTCACCTGGCGTTTTGCCGTTCTCAATACCGATGAAGTTAACGCATTCGCCGCACCGGGTGGCTATATTTACGTGACAAAGGGTCTGCTTAAAATGTGCCAGACCGAAAGCGAACTTGCTGGTGTCGTGGCTCACGAAATGGGACATGTCGACAAGAAACACAGTGTTCGCCAGGCTGAAAAGGCTGGTCTGATGACTGCCCTGGTGATCGGCATGGGTCTTTACAAGAAGACTCAGAAAGCTGCGCCGATTGCGGCAATAGCTGCATACTTTGCCAATCTCAAGTTTTCACGTGATGATGAATACCAGGCCGATGCCTGCGCGGTAAAATATATGCATGCATCCGGTTATAATCCTCAGGGCCTGCTGACCTTCTTTGAAAAGATAAATAAAGACAGTAAGGCTTCAAAAGTAACTAAATATTTTTCGACCCATCCGCCGACAACTGACCGCATCAATGCGGTTAAGAAATTGATTGCAAAGCTGCCCGCCACCGCCAGTTCTCCGACCCAGAGCACACAGGCGACATCAGGCACGCAGACTACCACAACTTCAACCTCAAATACTGGTTCGTCCAATACCACCTGGAATACCGCACCTTCTCAGACAACTACCCAGACATCTTCTGCAAAGCCGACAAATCAGCAGATACAGGCTGCTTACGAAGCATATCTCTATCACCAGCAGAATTACCAGTATAAAGTTCAGCAGCAGGCTCCGATGAACGAAATCATGGACGCCTTCAGCAAATACCAGAAGGCCAAAGAACACTACATGAGTCTGCGCAAAGCCGCCGGCATGTAAGATAACGTCAGCTTTTAACGAACTGCCCCGCATTAATTTGCCGGGCAGTTTTTTTATCTGTCCGGCATAGCGGTAACGTAATTCTCTTTCGCAGCACCGCGCAATCAGGTGTTGCGCTCTCCTTGCCACCCTTAGAAGCTGAGAATATTACCCTCTGTTAAATTTTGCCGGTGAAGTGTAAAATGTACAAAATCAGATGCCATATGCTGAAAGATTACAGTGTGTTGAAATATAAGGAGCCAAGATGAATAAGCTGATAAAACTGCTGGTTATTACTGGGCTATTGCTTTGCGCTGCCACATCTTTTGCAAAAGACCGGGCGCAGGTTCTCAAGTCAGACAGTCTGGGCGCCATATACATAAATGCCGGCAAAATATTCAATCTCTACCTTGATCAGGCCCGCGAACTGCTTAAGCCGGAGAATGCTGCTGAACTTGAGAAAATCGAAGAGCAGCTGCGCCGACATTTCCCAGGTAAATTCAGCTTTGCCAGCCTGTTTAAGAGGCTCAGCAAATTCGCAGACTCAGCGTTGTGTGTTCCTGATGGCTCTTTGTGGCTTTCAGTAGACGAAGAACTGCGACCGGCAATAAGTATTTCAGCCAAAATAAGGCCACAGGAACTTTTTGAATTCGTACAAAAACGTCTCGGTAATGACAAGATTGTTCCGGGTAAAAACGAAAAGAATCTGATTGAGTTCGAAATACCGACACCCGGCTACAGCCTTACTCTATCGATTACCAATCAGGGCATAAGATTATTCGCAGGTTCCAACCAGGCAAAGGAAGATCTGCAGCGCTGGAAATCTCTTGCTGGAGACGCGGATAACAACAACACACTGGTTGCGGCTGAATTTGATATAAGCCGCATCAAAAACTGGCTTACCGAAAAGGCGCAGAGTGGCAAGAGATCTGAATCTTTCGAATGCCTTTCGAGATTCAAAGTTCTCAGTGCAGCTCTGCAGATGTACAGTGAGAAAAAAGGCCGTGAGATGGTTGAGATCGACCAGTCCTTGTTGAAATCAGAAGGCTGTATCAGCGAACCTGTGTATTGTCCGCAATCTGGATTATACAGTCTGAATAAGGATAAAGAACTCGTCTGCTCAATTCATGGCACGGTCAGCAAGCCCGTATGGTCGACAAAAATTCCGCGCGTTGCCGCCAGCACGCACCTTAAACCGTTTGACAGCTTTCGTGCGCTGGTTACCTCTGTCGGGGCAGAATTTAAAACAAAAATCAATGACAAAAATCTTCTCGAACAGTGGGTTGCGATCGGTAAGCAGCAGTTGCAGGCGGTTAAGCACATGGCTGCCAACCAGATGGGCCAGCTCCCCGAAGAACATCGCCAGAAGGGTCTCAAGCTGCTTGATTCCATAAAGATAGCAGTCGACGGCGACTGGCTTAAAGTCAGCATTGAAGATCTCGATGAAAAAACCATGTTCGCGGGGATAACCGGCATTACCGGCGCTGCCGCCGCGATTGCCGAACCTTATCTGAAAAAAGCCGGCGCTGCCATTCGCAATCGTTTTTCGAATCGGCGGTCAAAACGTGCCGAATCAGAAGTCGGCGGCGATAAAGTCGCCAGCGAATGCACCGCCGTGCGTCAGTCTATCTATGGCGCGCTCGAAAACCTGCTGGTCGAAGAAGACAATCTGCCTGAATCCTTTGGGCTTGAATATCTCAAAGAAAAGGGTTATCTGAAAGCGAT
>MFYY01000085.1:0-2693 GCA_001787855.1 Candidatus Riflebacteria bacterium GWC2_50_8
GGCCTGCGGAAAAAACCATGAAGAGGTATGGTTAACCACTATCAGCTGGTTAAATACGGCAAGCAGCTGGTCGGTAGTATTGGCAACAGAAGGCATGGCATTACGCGCCTTGCTGACGAAATCTTTTAGATCCCGATATTCAGCGCGTTCAAAGGCCTGAACAACATATTTTTTGGCGCCTTCTTCGTTGATGACTTCAAGGCTGTCGCGCAGATTTCCGAGAACGGTTCCGTAGAGTCCTATCTCTGCATGAATACGCGTGAAATATTCAGTCAGTTTTGGCATGAACACGTCGAATCCGGCATTTTTTATCAGGGAAATCGTTGCCGGGGTCTTAACTATCGCATCAATATAGCGGGATCGGTATTCATTGCATATCAGTGTGCCCAGTTCCTGGCCGGCAAGTTTGTCAGCACCGGCGGCAGCGACCGCGCTGACAATTTTGCCGTATGGAAGTCCCTGAGCCGGGACAAAAGCCTGCGAAAAAGCAGTAAAATCAGCGCATTTGCGAAACTGCCAGGCGATTTCGATGCAGCCCATGCTGCAGGCATCAAAAACCAGCAGATCAAGCGCACGATAATTGCCATCAAAGGTAGTATTGGCGCCTTCAAGCCAGGCCGCGATTTCTATCGGATTGCCAACGGTCTCGGCGCTATCATCGACAATCAGAGAGGTGCGCAGCGAACTGGCAGATTTCCAGGCATCTGAATGCGAGCTGATGAACAGGGCATAACGACGGGCGGGAAACGCCCTCCGGCTCCAGGCGACAAAATCGGCGATAACGGCACCGGAGCTTGAGTCGAGATGGCCGACTGCCGCCAGTTCTACCACTTTCTTATCACTGATCATCATTCGCTTAACGCCATCTATCGGAAAATCAGCCTGAATAAGAATCTGGGTTCCAGATGGCAGACCTGCCGCTGCGATATCCTCAATATTATCGGCAATCTGGGTGGCAAGGCTGTTGTCTCCAGCCATATAAAGCAATAACACCAGATTATTGGGGATAACTCCCGACTCGCCCTGATGCAAAGCAGCAGCCATAGCGGTATAAGCCGCCTTAACCTCAGGCACCTGATCAAGTCGGTATTGCGCCAGTTTTTCGGGGTGTTTCTCGAGAACGTCGGCGATAGCATCGACAGTCGTTGATATATGCTGAGCATCGAGCGAATCTGGCTTGATCCGGCGGCCGTAGCGGTCACGCAGGCAGCGCGCGATCAGTGAGCGGGCAGTCGATTTGATTGATACTTCAGCTCTTACTTCACCGTAAAGACCTTGTGAATCAGCAGCCATCCATTCAAAAACGAGGTTTGCATTTTTCGCATGCTGGCAAATGATCACCACCTGATCTCTGATGCTGATCGGTGCAAGAACAAAGCGACCTTCGAGATCGGCAGAAGTCGTGTTCCCTGGCTGATCCTGGATCGACAGCTCAAATGGCCGCAGATCGATCAGCGATGGCGTGACACCGCCAAGATCCCTATGAATGGCGACATCGGCCAGGTTAACAATACCTGAAATTCTCAGATCAGTGGGGTAAGGGAATGAAAAATTCGGCACCGGGCCAGATTCACCGGAGCATCCCGCCAGCAGTAGAACTGCGGCGAGCCATAACAGACTCGCAAAGCATCGCCAGCGAATAGAAGTCCTATTGAAGCATGCAGTCACAACCGAACCTTATTTTACCGGCTCCAGGTGAGTCAGGCCACCCATGTATGGCCGCAGAACATCTGGAATACAGATTCTACCGGCTTCGTCCTGAAAGTTTTCAAGAATAGCCAGCCAGGTGCGACCAACCGCCAGACCACTGCCGTTGAGGGTGTGAACAAAAGCTGTTTTTGACTTGGCATCACTGCCTTTGTAGCGAATCGATGCGCGGCGGGCCTGAAAGTCTTCGAAGTTACTGCACGAGCTGATTTCGCGATAGCAGTTCTGAGACGGCAGCCAGACTTCGATATCGTAGGTCTTGGCGGCAGAAAAGCCGAGATCACCAGTAGACAGTGCGACTACCCGATATGGCAGTTCAAGCTGGCGCAGAATTTCCTCTGCATTATCGAGAAGCTTTTCTAGCTCGTTATAAGAGTCTTCTGGTTTACAGAATTTAACCAGTTCGACTTTATCAAACTGATGCTGCCGGATCATACCGCGGGTGTCACGGCCATAACTGCCGGCTTCGCTTCTGAAACATGGCGTATAGGCGACATAGCTGATAGTAAGATCGGATTCCTTGAGAATTTCGCCGGCATAGAGATTGGTAACCGGGACTTCAGCGGTTGGAATCAGGTAATAGTCAGTGCCCTGAAGCTTAAAAAGATCTTGCTCGAATTTAGGCAACTGCCCTGTGCCGCGCATTGAGTTTGCATTTACAATGAAGGGCGGCAGTATTTCGCGGTAACCATGTTTCTGGGTGTGAGTGTCGAGCATAAAGTTAATCAACGCGCGTTCCATGCGTGCACCACTGCCGGTTAGAACCGAAAATCTGGCGCCAGTGAGCTTGGCAGCACGGTCGAAATCAAGAATTCCTAGATCTGCGCCAAGATCAACGTGATCTTTTACTGCAAAAGCGAAGGTTTTGGGCTGACCATGTTTGCGAACTTCGATATTGGCCTTCTCGTCGCAACCCAGAGGTGTAGATTGATGTGGCGCGTTAGGAATAACCAGCAACATGTCATTCATTGCCTGGTCGAGCTCAT
>MFYY01000085.1:2713-8800 GCA_001787855.1 Candidatus Riflebacteria bacterium GWC2_50_8
TCATGCCGGCAAAGAGCTCTTCAGCCGGTTCTTTGTTGGCTTTACGCCGGGCGATTTCCTTGGTCACCGTGTTCCGTTCAGCGCTGAGTGCTTCGAGTTTTCCGATGGCTTCGCGACGCTGTACATCAAGCTTCTCGAGCGGTTCAAGCTTCTCAATGAACACATTTGCAGCATTGGCCAGCAGAACCTCGCGAATCTTTTCTGGCTCTGTCGGACTGCCAGCAGCCTGAAGGATCTTCTGATTAATCGGGTTATCAACGGAGGCCTCGCCTCTTTTGATCATTGCAGCTTTGAATAATTCTGGATTAGCGCGGATCCATCTGATATCGAGCATTGTTTACTGAGCCTCCTGCTTGTGCTTTAGGCCAGTAGAATACTCTTTTCGCAGCTTACTTTCAAGAGCCAATCAACAAATATCAGCCCGCCCGAAAATTTTGTCGGGCGAGCTGATATGTCAGGAACAGCAAGGTAGGCAGTAAGGTTCAGAGCATTGGTCTTACGAGATTGACTCTGAACTGCCGAAAAGCCTTGAGGGCTTCGGAAATAATCTGGATACTGCGCCGCATTTTTTCGGGATCGACAACCAGAGCGATCCGAATCTCATTGCGGCCGTAGCCCGGTGTCAGATAAAAGTTTCCGGCAGGAGTAACCGCAACAGTCTCGTTGCCAAGATTAAACTTTTCGAGCATGAAGAGGCAAAACTCGGTGATATCTTCAAATTCAGGAAATTTCAGCATCACATAGAATGCCCCGTCCGGTTTTGGCGCTACAACGCCGGGCAGATACTCGGCAATGGCCTGCATAGTAGCTTCGAGACGCTCGCGGTAGACATGACGCATATTGTCGAGGTAGTCTGGTCGCGAAAGTATGGCGTCATATGCCCATGCCACGCCGTATTGCATAATATCTGAAACACAGGCGGTTGTGTGTGCAACTACGAGAGCGAGTTTTTCGAGAATAGGCTGCCTGGCAACCAGAGTGCCAATGCGAACTCCGCACAAAGAAAAGGTTTTACTGGCCGAGTCAATCATGATAATGGCATTTTTGAGTTTCTCATTCATTTCTTCGTTGCCAAAATCGACCTGAAGAACGCTGAATGCTTCTTTATCACCCAGTGTCATTTCACGATAAACTTCGTCGCTGATGATAAAGAGCTTATGATCGATGCAAATCTTTGCCAGCCGCTCAACTTCTTCGGCCGAATATATTTTACCGGAAGGGTTGTTAGGGCTGTTAAAAATAATGGCTCGAGTTTTGGGAGTAATGAGCTTTTCGATCTCTTCGGCCGGCGGCAGCGCAAAGTTGTCTTCGGCACGGGTCGGAATCGCTTTCAACTTCCCGCCAGCAATGGCCAGAAAACCGGTATATGGAGAAAAATAGGGTTCAATGACAAGAACTTCGTCGCCTGGATTACAGATTCCGAGAAAACAGCTGGTTAAGGCATGTGAAGCACCGACAGTAATCAGTACATTATCGGTATCAATAACCAGATGCGGCTTGCCGTCTTTATCAAAAAAATTATTGAGATAGCGCGCATAGGTTTCGCGAAGATACTTTTCGCCAATTATGGGCGAATAATTGATCTGGCCGGTTTTAGCCTTTTTGTCGATCGCCTCGCAAAACTCGGGAATACACTCGATGTCGGGCTGACCAATATTAAGTTCATAAACGGTCTTGCCTTGGGCGATCAGGCCCTTGGCGATAGCCATCATCTTACGGATTGAGCTCGGGGTCAGGAATTGAACACGGTCGGCATATCTTTCGGCAAACATTTCTTCCCTCGCATTGTTTATTTTTCAAGTCTCAAAATTCTAACCGATAAACTTAATCTATTCAACACAGCTCATGCAGCAAAAATAAAAACTCGAGAACAGCCTTTAAAAGCTATTCTCGAGTCACATTGAGCCGGTCGGTCAGTTCAAGGGAGGCACCGTATAGACAGCAATCGTCATTCTGAACTGTTCTTCTGAGAGGATTCTCTGGCGCCGGAAGATTCTGTGGCTGTTGCGTTCTGGGGAACGATAACAGTTTTCTGCTGCTCACTGCGAATGCGACGCATCAGTAGTTTCAACGCATCGTCGACTTCGGCACTGATCAGCATAAGCTCTTTGCGGTCCATGACGCTCAGGTTAATGCCCTGTTTGACGCCTAACCAGAGCGTAAGAGGCTGGTCAGGGTCTTTAATGTCGATATAGCGACATTTCTCTTTAACATGCAGGCCGTGCTCTTCGAGCTTTTCGAGTTTGCCGAAAGAAAAAATGCGCGATTGCCCCAGTGCGCTGAGAAACGCTTTGATATCGGCATCTGCGACTACCTGATCGCCGATCAGCCACTGATTTTCTTTGCGTTCAATAGTAATTGAAGCCGAGGCGTCAGCGACAGTCAGCTCTGAAATATGGTCATGACGCGGCATAACCAGGTATTTCTCGCGCAGATCATTGGCATTTCGTTTAAGTTCATTAAGTTCTGAATTCAAAGACGCGTGAATCGGTTTTATGCCAGGCCGGCGCACATAAGTTTCGGTGCCGGCAGTTTCGCCGGTTTCGAGCGAAAACACCCTGCCCTCGCGGTTGCTCAACGTAATAACCAGACCAGGATCTGCAAATCCATAGTCCTCGTTTTCTGCGGGATTGTCATCGACAAACCGTGAGATTTTTAAATTGCGCAGGCGCTCGATGATCTCGGCAACAGCTACGCCATCTGCAGAATACGAAGCCGGCTGATCGACAAACCATTCACTGAAAGATTCGCCCAGCCGCAGCTCAACAGCAGATTCAGGGGTAGTGATGTTGATTCGATCTACCTGCCCGAAATCCTCTGCAAACCACCTGCGATCACGCAGATCATCGAGACTCTTGGCAAAGTCGCCACGAATGTAGCCAGGGACAATGAACACGCGCGGGTCGTCTTTTTTGGCGAGATAATATGAACCGCCTATTTCGCTCTTACTGCCGAGATAGATTTCCCAAGAGCGGTTCCCGGCCTCAATAATAACGGTCGGGGAGTCACTGTCTATGCCATAACCAGATGTATCGCTCGCATTTTCGGCAACAACCATCTCGTATTTCAGTTCAGCAAAATGTCTTAACAGTCCATCAGCCTCATTTTTGTCGCTGGCAAGTTCTCCGGGCAAAACCAGTTTGCTGCTTTCAGATGCAATGACCAGTTTTATCGATTCGTCGCCTGGGCGCTTCCAGGTAATGGCAGTGATTTCGCCGGCGCTGCAACCCAGAATGGGCTCAGGTTTCTGCGCGCCAGGCTGCAGAATGTCGCTGGTCTCGAAATAATTGGCATATACGAGCAGTGTCAAAAGAATCAATAATGCTACAGCTGTTGGAATAAAGCGCTTGATCATGGTTATACTCTCCTTCTGACCATGTAAACGATTCCGCCCAGCAGAACAATCAAAAGAGGCATCCCGATTACACAGAGGGTAAAAATTTTGCCGGCATCGGTCTCATCGATCACGATGCGCGGCATCTCAAGAATACGAGGCCGGATAGTGATCATCTGATACTGCCCGACCATCCAGTTGACGCTGTTAATGAGCAGATCGCGATTGGCGAGAGCTCCAATATAGCCATTAGAAAAGAAATCAGAATCGCCAAGAAGCAGCGCCCTGGTGCCGGAAGCGACGCCAGTCTTTTCGACAACCACACCCATATTGAGCGGGCCGCGCGCATCTCTGCCTTCTTCAAATTCTATTTCAATAGAAACATTTGGATCAAGAGCGCGTTTTGCCCAGGCATCATCGATTGTTCTCATGATCGGATCGATTCGACAGTCTTCTTTGGCTTCGAGAGTCAGGCTTCGGCAATGAAACATCAGCGCGAGCATTTCTTTCTCGATGATCGGGCTGGTGATCTGGTGCTCGGCAAGAACCGGCGCTACAGTCCAGTAATTGCGCTGTATCCCGCGCGGATCGACGACGATGTCGTTGTTATACAACACGCCAAACTGCTCAAAAACAAGGCGTTCGAGCTTTTCATGGGTTCGACCCGGGTCGAGGGCAACCAGCAGATGCCCTTTGTTACCTTTGATGTAACTGCGCAATTTTTCGATTTCGTCGTCGAGGAATTCCTGCTGCGGCGAGACTATAGCGAGAACCGAAGTGCGTGGGTCGATATCCTGCTCAAGCAAAACGATTTCATCGACATCGAAGTTTTCGCGGGTCAGCAATTCATTGATGCCAGCGATGTCGCGCGGCTGATACCCCGAGATGGAAGCCTCGCCATGACCTTTTACAAAGGTTATCAGACGTTTAATGCCACTGGTAACATTTAATATTGCTGAGGTTATTGCCTGTTCGCCGGTGAATTTGGGCTTTGCATCAGGAGGGCCATACGGCCCCGGAATCTCAAATAGAGCCTCGCGAGCAACATCCTGTCGGCTGGCGTCGCACTGCACGACTATAGTGCCGACATTGCTTATGCTCATGGCTCTTGTCGTAACCGGGTCACGCATTGGGTCAACTATCGCAAAGCTCAGGCGATCACTGTGGCGTTTATATTCACCGAGCAGATCTTTGATCATACCTGCCTCGGGAGATCCTGTCGGATAAAAAGCGGTTATCCTAACATCCTGATCAAGATTTCTCACGGCCTGAATGGTCATATCAGAAATCGAGAACAGTTGATTTTGCGTGAAATCATAGCGCACGTTTCGCCGAAAGCCTAGATGTGACAGCACAACCCCGATACCGATAATGATAAGTATCAGCGCAATATCGTTAATCCAGAGCAAAGTCTTGCGGCTGGTAAGCAACTCTCTCACCATCGCCGGCCTGGCCGCAAAAGCCAGCACAGCGATCAGCAGTCCCGCGGCAGCTGTTCCGGCTGCTACAGTAGTTTTACTGGGAAAATTAACATACACCATGGCTGCCAGTACTAATGTAACAAGCGCGAGCACCAGCATCACATAAGGAAAAATCGGAATCTGAATGCGTCTTTTGTCTTTCATATCTTACCTCCACCTGTCTGATTCGAGCACCCGGGTGGCAAGAAACAGCCAAGTCATGGTGAACACCACAAAAAAGATGACATTACCCGAATCAACTATCCCGCGCAAGAATTCGGCATAACGATCGAACAGCGAAAGATTACCGAGAAGTTCGCCAAAGTCGTTTTCAAATGCGTGCCGAGCCCAGCCGAAGATCCAGAACAGAATGAGTCCGCCGAAACTGACCATGGCGGCAATAATCTGATTTTCAGTGAGAGTGCTGGCGAACAGCCCAAAGGAAATGTAGGCTGCGCCCAGCAGAACAAGGCCCAGATAGCCGCTGTAAATCGGGCCGACATCGAAGTCCTTTGAATACATTGAAAGGATCAGCGGGTATTGCAGCGTCAGAATCATCAGCACCAGATAGAGAACAAAGCAGGCGAGAAATTTGCCGACAATGATTTGAAAAGGAGAAATCGGTGATGTCAGCAGAAGTTCGATGGTTTTGCTCTTTTTTTCTTCGCTGACCAGTCGCATGGTAAGAACCGGCGAAGCCAGCATCAGAATGAAGGCAGCGTTGTAAAGCATCGGCTCAAGGGTCGCGATCTTGCTGGTCACCAGGATTACCCAGAACAGGTAACCGACAATTGCCAGAAATGACGAGAATACGATGTAGGCGATCGGTGAGAAGAAGAAGGCCTGCAGCTCTTTTTTCATTATTGCCAGAATTTTCATTCTTCTTCCTTCCTTTCTTCTGAGCTGGTGAGCTTGAGAAAGATGTCTTCAAGCGTCGCCCGGGCCGGCGAGATCTCGCGAAAAACCGCTCCGCCGCCGGTTAAGCTGGTAAACAGCTCGTCAAACATATCGTTGCGGGTCAGTTCAAGCTTAAACTCGAATGCATCGCCAAGCTCCTTAATATCGCTGATATGTGCGCTGTCGCAGCGATCAATAGAGTCACGCCATTGCTGACCAGCAGCAGGTTTAAGAACTATTTTCCAGCTCGGACTGACCTTGGCGTTCTTCTCGAGATTGGCGACCGAATCAACGGCGACGATTTCGCCTTCATTAATGATGACGACTCTTCCGCAGGTCATGCTGACTTCTGGAAGAATGTGGGTTGAAAGAACAATAGTATGGTCTTTGGCCAGA
>MFYY01000086.1:0-5795 GCA_001787855.1 Candidatus Riflebacteria bacterium GWC2_50_8
ACGAGTCGAGCCGCGAAGGTATGCGCGTCTGTGTCGAGCTGCGCAAGGGCGTTAACACCGATGTAATTCTTAATCAGCTTTACAAACACACCCAGATGCAGTCGTCGTTTGGTGTCATCAACCTGGTTCTCGTTGATAACCGGCCGCTGGTGCTGAATCTCAAGCAGATGATGGAATACTATATCGATCATTGCCGCGAGATTATCAGGCGCCGAACCGTTTTCCAGCTGCGCAAAGCCGAAGAAAAGGCTCACATCCTCGAAGGTTTGACCATCGCCTTAGACAACCTGGATGCAGTAATCAAGCTGATCAAGGAAGCCAAGGATCCTGTAGATGCCAAACAGGGTTTGATGGATACTTTCATGCTGTCTGAAAAACAGTCGCAGGCTATTCTCGAAATGCGACTGCAAAGGCTTACCGGCCTTGAACGCGACAAGATCACCACTGAATATCACGAAACCCTGGCCCTGATTCAGAAGCTCAAAGGCATTCTCGAATCAGATATCAAGGTTCGTGAAATAATTAAAGAAGAACTGT
The DNA here is from genome assembly GCA_001787855.1 of Candidatus Riflebacteria bacterium GWC2_50_8. Taxonomy (GTDB): domain Bacteria; phylum Muiribacteriota; class Ozemobacteria; order Ozemobacterales; family Ozemobacteraceae; genus Rifleibacterium. The sequence goes on from MFYY01000086.1 coordinate 538, forward strand.
CAGATATTCGTGCCCGCTTTGGCGATGCCCGCCGCACCCAGATTACCAAGTCTACCGCCGAGAGACTCGACCTTGAATCTCTCATGCAGGAAGAAGACATCATCATCACTATGACCAGAAATGGTTATGTTAAACGCATGTCGCCTGATGTTTTCCGGCAGATAGGCCGTGGCAGCAAGGGCAGCAATGTAATGGGCGTTAAAGAAGACGACGTTGTCGAACATATGTTCCTGGCGACAACCCATTCGTTCCTGATGGTGTTCACCTCTATTGGTAAAGTCCACTGGATCAAGGGTCACCAGATACCGGAAGGTGGCAGAACCGCCAGTGGTCGTGCCATGGTCAACCTGCTGCAGCTCGAAGAGGGTGAAAACCTTACCGCGATTCTGCCGGTTAAGAAGTTTGATGCAACTCGGCGTCTGTTCATGGTTACCCGTCGTGGTGTCTGCAAGATGGTTATGCTCTCTGCGTTTGCCCGCCCCAAAGCGCGTGGCATAATTGCGCTCAAACTTGATGAAGGCGACGAACTGATTAGCGTTAAGACCATTTTTGGCGGCGAACAGGTTGTTATCGCTACTAAGAATGGCTATGCCATAAGGTTCGGCGAGAACGAAGTCCGGGTAATGGGCCGTGTTACCAGAGGCGTTAAAGCTATCACCTTCAGAGAAAAGGATGACGAAGTTATCGGTATGGAAGTTTTCAGTCAGCAGCGCGAAGAGGGCGAACCTCTGCCCGAAGCTGGTGAAAATGCTGTGGCGGCCGCTGCTGTCGAGATCGAAGAAGGCGATGAAAGCGAAGACGCTGAAATAATCGAAGAAGTAGTCGAAGACGTTATCGATGAAAATGCTCCGATACCAGAAGATACCGGGCGCTATGAAGGTAAGTTGCTTACTGTGTCAGCTCTTGGCTTTGGCAAGCAGACCGACGTTAACAACTACCGGGTAACCCATCGCGGCGGCAAAGGCGTGATCAATCTTAAGATCATGGATAAAACCGGCGAAGTTCTCGCAATCAAACGCATGTTCGAAAGCGATGAGCTGATGCTTGTCACCACTAATGGTAAGGTTGTCAGACTCAACGTCGACTCGATCAGAAATACCGGCCGGGCCGCTTCAGGGGTTAAACTGATAACTCTTGACAGCGATGACCGGCTGATTTCGGTGGTAAGAATTCCTGCCAGTGAAGAGAAGGCCAACTAACACACGTCAGGGGTTGTCTCAAACCGGGACAACCCCTGATTTTTATCCAATGGGAGCCAGATGAGCCATGAGCGAAGAAAAAGCCACAGTAAAACGCAAAAGAGTAAGATTTTCGACCGAGATAATGTTTATTCTCTCGGTAGTGTTTTGTGTGGCTTTGTCGGTTATTTATCTGGTTCGCTATAACAATATTCGCAACCTTCTGCAGCGTGAAACCGAATTGCGCGAGCGCATTGAATCGCTTGAGCGCGAAAATCGCCATTTAAAACAGAACCTCGATACTCTTTCGACTCCCGAGGGAATCGAAAGACTTGCTCGCGAGCGATTGGGCCTGGTCAAGCCTGATGAGCTGGTAATTTACACGATAAACGAAAAGAACGAGCCGCTCAACTATGGGTCGCCAGCCAGTGATTCATCTGATTTGCCAGGTAACCCTGAGCAGTAAACCTTTGCGCAGGGGTTCAATATGCTGATTCCCGGCACATACAAATGTTACCAGCAGTTTTTCAATCATCCCGCTCTTTGTAGCCAAAAAATCGTTGATTTTAGTTTGTACCTGTGCTACAATCAAAAGCGCACTGGAGGAATGGCCGAGTGGTCGAAGGCGGCGGTCTTGAAAACCGTTGACCGAAAGGTCCGTGGGTTCGAATCCTACTTCCTCCGTATGCATTCTGGAGAGATGGGTGAGTGGCTTAAACCAACAGTTTGCTAAACTGTCGTACTGGGTAACTGGTACCGGGGGTTCAAATCCCCCTCTCTCCGAGGTGAAATTTGCGCCCGTAGCTCAGTTTGGATAGAGCACCAGATTGCGGATCTGGTGGCCAGAGGTTCGAGTCCTCTCGGGCGCGTTTTTTTTTGGAACAGAAGCATTTTCTTTTACCACCAGGTTTGAGTAAATGTTTTTGTCATCCAGAGAATGTTGGAAAGGTGGTCGAGTTGGTTTAAGGCGCACGCTTGGAAAGCGTGTGTAGGTAACCCCTACCGCGGGTTCGAATCCCGCCCTTTCCGTTGTCGTGCTAGATGGAGGGCTCGGGGTCCTTTATCAACCGCAAATCCCCGCCAGGCGGATCGAATTCCTGCCAGAGGGCATGGTTGGTGGTAACGGCCAGTTCTAGAAGCATTGAAGGATGGGTTCCACACGGCGAAAGTCCGTGAACTCCGCCAGAACCGGAAGGTAGCAACGGTAAACGATCGCTTTCGGGTGATGTGGCAGCGCCTGTCCGGAGCCTATAGTTCAGGATACGTGCCATTGATTGCTGTTCGAGGGCAGGTGCACGACTTAAAAAACACCCGTTTTACGGGTCTTTTTTTTTGCCTGAAAGATCCCTCACACAGAGCCACGAAGTCACAAAGCAGACCTAATGTCCAGACTGCTGGTTTGTAAACAGAGTCCTCATGGTTCTGTGCGTGGCGTAGCCAATGAGTCAGGGTGGTCTTGAATTCGCTGCGCATTGCTGCTAAGCTGATGGCTGAATATAATACAGCCACTGCCTGGAGAAATTAAATGTCAGCTCCCAACCGCCAGAACCTTTATCGTAAGTATCGTCCGCAACGTTTCAGCGAACTGTCGGGGCAGGAGCACATTTCGCGAACTATTCAGGCTGCCGTCGCCAGCGATCGTATTTCGCATGCCTACATGTTTTCCGGACCGCGAGGTACTGGTAAAACATCGGCTGCCCGCCTGCTCGCCAAAATTCTGAACTGCCAGAATCTCGAACAGACTCCCGGTGGTTTGCCCGACTGTTGCCGTGTCTGTGACAACTGTCGGCGCATCGAAGAGATGAATTTCATGGACATTATCGAGATCGATGCAGCCAGCAACAATGGTGTCGAAGACATCAGGCAGATGCGCGAGAAGGTCAAATATCGCCCGGCAGAAGGCAGATACAAGATTTACATCATCGACGAAGTTCATATGTTATCGGGTTCAGCATTTAATGCTTTTCTCAAGACTCTTGAAGAACCGCCCCCCAACGTAATATTTGTGCTGGCAACCACTGATCCGCAAAAAGTGCCGGCAACAATCATTTCTCGCTGTCAATGCTTTGATTTTCATTCAGTATCGCGGCGCACTATTCAGGCGCGACTCGAAGAGATTGTAAGACTTGAGAGTGCTGAAGGCGTTTTTCCGACTTTCGAGACTGAAGCGCTGGCAATGATTGCCGAGTGTGCTCAGGGCGGTTTCAGAGATGGCCTGAGCCTTCTCGACCAGATAGCTTCATCGATTTCTGAACAACCGGTAAAGCTTGAACATGTTCTCAAGCTCACCCGGCGACTCAGCTATACAACTCTCAAGGAAGTAACCGATGCAATCTTTTCGCATGATCTCGGCCAGCTGGTCAAACTGCTTAACGAGCTTTATTCACTAGGTTACGAACCTCTCACTATTGGTCGCGACTTGCTTGAATACCTGCGTCGCTGTATGATTCTCAAGATCGACGCTGAGGCAAATCAGTTGCTTGATCTGCCAGCTGAGCAGGCTGCAGCGATCAAGATTCAGGTTGCCGACCTGCAGGTCAGGTATATTATTGGCGCTGTTTCAAGAGTTGAGCGCGCATTGCTGAATATTCGAAATTCATTTCAGGCCCGGGTTCTGCTTGAGTCGGAACTGATCAGGCTTGGCCTTGGCGACGAGATCTTCACCAGCGAAGCAGTGGAAAAGCGGATCGAGCAGCTTGAGCAGAAAGTTGCCGCCCTGCGCAAAATTGCTGCCAGACCCTCTGTTGCTGCTCCCGCTCGTGAGCCGGCAGTTTCTGTATCGTCGTCACGGCCCGTATTAACTACTGTGCCATCTCGCAGCGCCCCACCTCCACCACCGCTGCCTGATAACGTAGTTCCGATGACAAACCGGCAGTCCGACCCGGTACTTGATTTTAGAAACGCTGTTGCGCGGCGTTCAAATGTCTGCCAGGCGCTGCTGGTAAACGCCAGAATAAAGAAACCAGAGGGCGGAACCCTGGTCATAACCATAGAACAAGCGTTTGCTGCTGGCAAGCTCAAGGAAACGAAGAATCTGAGCCTGCTGCTCGAGTCTGCCAAGGAAGTGTTTGGTGAAGTAGAAACGGTTAAGATTCATGTTCCGGGGGCTTCGGCCGAGAATGTACCGCCGCCTCAACTTGCTCATCGCGAACAAATCGCCAGGCTTGATGAACAGGCACGACAAAAATTGTTGCAGAAGCCGTCAATAGCTGATGCAATCGACGTTTTCGGAGGCGAAATCGTCGATCTCGAAGAGTGATTATCAAAAAAATGATATAAGCAGCTGAAAAAAGTGCGGGCAACCGCATTTTTTTTATATAAACATTCATTGGCATGTCTGATAAATCGTTTAATAATAAGGTTTTAGAGCAATGCATGGCCCCGGGAAAGTTGTACACAGTTTTTACGTGGAAAATGTGGAAAACCATGGGGAAAAGCATTGGAAGCGAAGTTACTGTTGTGGAAAAGTAAAAAAGCTACCCTCTTGACAAAGACTGTTTATAAGGTTTTCAAGAGAATCTGAAAATTTCTGAAGCAAAAGACTTGCAAAACAAAAATTAGTTTGTGTCAAGACTGTGTACAAAAAAATAAGAAAATAATTAAAGTTTACATAATTCGGTGTACATCGGATTATGTAAACGCGGTCGGGTTTTGTCTGGTCGCGCCCCCTTGTTTGTGTACACAGGTTTGCGAAAACTTTTAGCCTTTTATCCGGTATTGTTATCGGATACATTTCAGGATTTGTTAATCCTGCCTGAAAGATATCTGTTCTCTGACAGTATCGAAATTCTGTTGTTTTGATTACAATCAATTTATAAGCTTCACTAAGCCAGTAAAAATGTATAAATCGGGCAGAATACAGCCCGCAAAGCAGGGGGGGGCCACCGTGCAGAAAAGATTATTGAGTCTGTTGGTTTTATTCATGGTCGTGGGATTTGCCTTTACTTCAGTAGAAGTCTCGGCTGATACCGAGTTTGATTTTTATTACCAGCGTATCGAAAAAGTTGTGCAGATAAACAACCCTGAGCCTAAGGGCTGGTGGGAAAAAACCAAGTCGCTTGTTAAGTCTGGTGTGAATGC
>MFYY01000086.1:5836-6046 GCA_001787855.1 Candidatus Riflebacteria bacterium GWC2_50_8
ATCTTGGTGAAGGATCCAGACGCTGGTATTCAGAAGAAGACCATAACCTTGCCTATGATGTGAAGCGTGTTAAAGTGACCAGCGAAAAGCATCTGTTTGAGCTGATGAGCGTTAAGGACGAGAGCGAAATGACTGACGGTCAGAAAGCTCTGCTGGCGGTTTACCGGCATTCTACCTCGCAAAATATCACAGACCGTATGAAATACAGTT
>MFYY01000086.1:6098-28008 GCA_001787855.1 Candidatus Riflebacteria bacterium GWC2_50_8
ATGATTTTTGGCCTTATTCAAGCGGTCCAACCATTCAAATGTCAAGTGGTCGTTACAACTGGCCCGGGTCTGAAGACACAGCACGCTCAACTTTTGTGCATGAATTCGCGCATTCATTCGATCGCACAATCAAGGAGTTTATCAAGCCATACGGCAAGGATGGCTCGCATTTTGCCAACGAGTTGACCAAACCGAGAACGGCATTTGTAGAAGGATGGGCCGAGTTCAATGAAATGCTGGATTCAAGCGATAAAGTTCGTCACATCAACAATGCAATTACGTTTATCAAGATTGAAGATAAAGGGAAGGCTGGCACCTACACTAATGTTGAGCCCGACACCCTTTCAGGCAAAGATATTCTTTCTGTTGAAGGTGTCAATGCCGTAATCATGCACCGAATTGCCACTGAAGTGCCTGATGGCAAAGATAAGGTCTTTACGGCATTCACTTCGACAAGCTGGAAACTTTTTCGCAGCCTTAAGACCATTACTTCGCAGCTTTGCAAAAAAAATCCTGACAATATCGCGGCTATTGCGAAAATCATCGATGAACAAACTCTTGGCAAGCTCTCAGACAAAGAATTTAAAGAATTTATCGGCAGTTCCGATGCCGCCAGAGAATTTCTCAAGAACCGCGGCACAGCCACAAAAGCGTCTGTTGAAGCCACTCCCGGCGCAACCAAAGCAAGTGGCAAACCAGTTAAATTCCAGATCAAAATCGATGGCAGTAATCCGTTCGGACTAGAATAATCGGAATTCTGAGCAAAAGCGGGGGGATCGCCTGGCGTTCCTCCCGCTTTTGCTATTTAGAACTTTCAGTCTGTTTGTGGTAAGCTGTTTCTATAAGAATAAAACAGTGTTTTATACCGACACAAAAAACGCCATTCTGGCGCAAGGCTGCTGATGACAGGTAGACTTACAAAGATCTCGATATACACATCTGTGATGTTGCAGTTGCTTCTGTTAACTGGTGCTGAAGCAGCTGATGTATACGCTCTGTTCAATTATCATGACAGGTCTGAAGTGCACTTTGTATTTTCGACACAGACTCCTGCCAATCCCTTTGGAAAGCTGTTTCTTGCACACCATGCCGAATCTCTGCATATAGATGAACTGAATCGTTTCAGGCTGGCTTTTTTTAACCAGACTGATGATTTTAAACTGGTGCAGCGCCGATTACATCGACAGGTCTTCGACGGTCGGCCAGCACTGGCCGATCATGGAATGGGCGGGCACTCTCAGCATCAGGATCAGCGCGACAGCATAAGTCCTGATCAGTCAGGCCGACCAGTTTTTCGCAGTCGTGGTGCCCCCTTCAGCCCCGGTCCAGGATTTATGGTGACTCCGCAACTTGCCCGCCAAAACCTTGTGTCTGGCGAAGTCGAGATTCTGTCTGGTAAAAACTGGTATGAAATTCCCAATTCCAGCTGGTATCAGACATGGTTTCGCGAAGGCACCGGTAATAGCTTATCTTACATGATATTTTATGATCGCTGGGAAGAGCAGACCGCTACTGTTCGAGAATCTGTATGGAATGGCCTGCCAGTGGCCCGCTCTGATGAGTTTATAATTGGCGGGTATTCAAATTACCGTTTGTTGCGCGCTAAAGTCGATGGTGCCATGGAATTAACCGCAGATAAGTCTCGACTTAAAGCCGAAATCAATCAGTCCGCCAGGGTGTCCCTTCTTCAATATGGCGCCACCAAAGCCGCAGGAGTTAAAACTGCCATGTATCAATGGTATGGCAATGGTGAGGGTGTTTTGTCTGTTGAAAACCAGCGAGTTGATTTTAACACTGTCTGGGAATCGCTTGATAAACAAGCGCGCTTCCCTTTTATGCTTGATGAAAAGCGGCTGATTGTAATGGGCACCGATCTGTTGCACCGCTGGCTTGAGTCGCACGGGCCTGGTCACGAAAACAGTGAGTGCACATTCTGTGTGCTGGTGCCTGCTGGCAACAACACACACGCACTGTCTGTCTATTCAGCACCAGACAATTCACTGTTCCGCTTTTTTATTGATAGCACGGCAAACGTGAACTTAAAAATGACTCAGGTGGCAAATCTTGCTTTCAAACCCTGCGCGATGACAGCAGACCACGAGGGAAACCTTATCCTTGGCGGTTTTTCGGTCTGGCCGTTTTCGATAGTCGATGATGAGGACCTGCTTATGTCAGTCGAGGCAATAGAACTGGCACCAGTACAGTCCGGTTCCAAAGAGGTAAAAGGCACTATATTGCTTGCGCAACAGCACTATTTCAACATCTATCGCGCCAGCTCCCAGTCAGTTGAGCCGGTATGGCTTGGGCGTCTCAATGTTGGACGGCATCTCCATCAATGCGGCTTTGTGCTCGCAGAGCAGTCAACTGGCTTTAACAGCGACGTACGAGACCTTATACGACTGGCTCGCATGAACGGCAACAGCCTCAGTGCTCCCAAACGCCTGAGTGAGCAGGAACAGCCAGGTCAGTTCGTTTTACCTGATCAGGTTTATATGGCTGTAGCGAAGTAGCCTGCCGCCGCGTATAACGCCATCAGACTATAAGCCCGGTCAATAACCTGCCAGGGCTGTTATCAGGAATATTCCTTAATCAACTCTTCAAGCTCGGGATCGTCAAATTCCTCGTCCGAGGCTTCCTTGATCAGAAAAACAAGCTTTTTCAATTCGAGGTCGCTGAACTGGTTTTTGCCCTTGCTGGTGATTTTCTCGGCCTCTTCCTGCAAAAGTTTCTTGATAAACTTTTCGCGTGTTCCGCGATCAGAAAGCACCTGATAAATCTTCTCGGCCAGCACTTCGGGTGATACCAGCTTGTAGGTGCCATTTTGCACCTGTCTGGTAATCTCGTCGAGGCGCTGCATGTGCATCAGCTGCTGCTGCTGCATAATTTTGAGATTGTTGGCGGCAGGGTTTCTGTGTACAGAGGCGCCTTCGGCCTTATCCCCGCCAGTAGTGCTGCTTTTTAAAGCGTCGTCAAAGCCGCTTTTCTTTTCGACCGACTCTTTGGCCTTGGGCTTTGTTGTTATTATTATTCTCTTCCCAGGTCCCTGAATGGAATCAACCATGATGAACTCCCTTGTAACTTCCTTGTTAAAAAGGCATATTTTTCCCTTATCCCAAATAAATTATCGTCAGTTTTGCTCGAAAAGTTTATAGCTGTAGTAAAAAAAACTTTCTTGTTCATGTGCAGACACTTGCCGATATGCCTTGTAGATAATGAATTTCTGGAGGCATGCTGTGCAATATCGTAAATGGTTGTCCGCCGCGCTTTTATGTGCAATTTTACTGGGTCAGAACGTGCCGGCGTTTTCTGCAATCGATCATTCACAACTATTTTCTGATGGGGAAAAGGCCTTCGCAGAGAGTGATTTTGGCGTAGCTGCCGAGAACTTCGCGACTGCACTCAAATATGCACCTGAAAATCTGCGGGCGCGTTTCCGATACGGTCAGGCGTTGTTTTCTTTGAACCGTTTTGCCGAGAGCCACAGCCAATTTCAGGCAGTGCTGCAAAATTCGCCCAACAATATGATTGCGCGTGTCTACCTTGCCGAGAATCTGGTACAGCTTGGTCGCAAAAACGAAGCCATGGGTCATCTCGAATGGATCCTCAAAGTCCAGCCCGGCCATGCACGCGCGCGTGAGATTCTTGATTCGATAACCGGTATGGCGCCAGCTTCGCCAGTCACGGCACTACCTGAACAGATTCCAACTGATCGCATGCCACTGGCGGTTAAGCCGACGAAACAAATTGCTAAGGCACTTGCCAAAAGCGAAAAGCAGGTTGAGTTGCAACCGTATGTTGCTCAATCCGGCGAAAAAGTTAACAGGCAGTCGACAAAACCGGCTAAAATTGCCACCGATAAACATGCAGAATCGCCAGTAATTCCTGCAGCAACAGCTGTCAGCGATTTTTCACTCGAAAATTTTATGGCGGCCGCGCAGAATTCATTCATGATCAACCTTGAACTGGCTCGATTCCAACTTGAAAGTGCTGATCTGATCGCTGCAGCCGCCAGTTTGAACAAGGCTGGCCAGTTGGCGCGTAATACCAGCGACAGCCGGCGTTTTCTTGAAGTTCAGATACTCACCAGCATGCTGCATATCTATAACCGTGATTTTAACAGCTTCGGAAAACAGCTGATAAGTCTCAAAGCAGCCCTGGGCGAAAAATCATACCAGTCTTTTCTCAACATCTATAATCAGGGCTCTGCATTGACCGATTATGTAGAACAGTCTCGACTTGCTGCCGGCATCGCCATGGGAGCTAACCACCATGCTGTCGCTGCCCGTCTGTTGCTCGAAGTATTTGTTAAACAGCCAGATGATCAGCTCACCGCACACCTGCTTGCCGATGCGCAAATGCAGAGTCTTGATTACAAAGGCGCAGAAAATACGCTCGTGCATCTTGCGCGCAACCATCCCGACAATGCCGAAGCTCATTTCAACCTGGCCAGATTCTATCTTACCGCATTTTACCAGCCGGAACTTGCCCGCCGTTATGCCTCGCATGCCGCTTCTCTCAAGCCCGGCGATGCCAGAATCGAAATCCTGCTCGGTCTTCTCGACTATTCAGAGGGAAAAGTTAAAGACGGCGTTGCGCGAATTCGCAGCCTGATGCCAAAAGTAAATGATCCTGCCATGGTGAACATCTGCAGACAGATTCTCAGCGATGGCGATCAGGTAAATGCCGGAAAGCCAGCTGACTTTGTCAGTATGCTTGCCTTGCCAGGAGCTCCTCATGCACATTATAGCAGTTTTCGCATATTGGGTGAAGACTTGTTGAAACAGGGCTCTTTTTTGACTGCGATGAAGCACTTTGCTACTGCGCGTGATTATGCAGAAATCGGCAGAACCTACCTTGGCCTGGCCTCGGCTCTTAACGCAAGTGGTGAAAGCGAAATGTCTGCTCTTGCAGCCGGTTATGGTCTTGGTGCTTTGAACGCAGATCTGCAACAGAATCCAGGTAATGGTCGCGCCTATCTCTATGCTGCTCTCTACTGGTATGAGCGTAATGATAAGGCTTCAGCCTGCCAGGCGTTGAATCGTGGACTGGCCGGAGCATCTGATCCGGCAACACGCCAGCGCATGACAGCCATGTTGAGCGGTCTGGGCTCCTGATCGTCGAGCTACTTAAACAAAACCGCCCGTGCTGATGTACAGCCGGGCGGTTTGTTTTTTGCAGGCAAGTTGCATTTAAAATAAGTTTTTGGGTTGCAATTTATAGAGCTTTCTCATTATAATCTGCAGTTAAGATTCCAGATTTCCGGAGGATTCCAGATAATGGCCAAAACGATACTAGTGGCTGAAGACTCCTTGATGTTGCGAAAGGTCGCGTGCTTTCCGCTTGAAAAAGCGGGTTATAAAGTGCTCGAAGCCAACAACGGCATCGAGGCGATAGAAGCAATGTCAAAGAATGAAGTAGATATCATCATCACCGACCTGAATATGCCGGGTATGGATGGTTTCGAGCTCATCACCCAGGTCAAAGAAAACGACAAATTCAAACACATACCCATCATCATTCTCACAACTGAAGGCAAAAAAGAAATGGTCATGAAGGGCCTGACCCTGGGTGCCAACTCATTTTTGCAGAAGCCAATCAAGCCGGATCTGATGCTTCAGGAAGTCGAGCGACTTCTTGGTAAATCTTCGGGCAAGGGAGGCTGAAACCATGACCAGTTCAACCGCATTACTTGAACAACTCAAAAATTCAGATCCCTCTCTTCGCCGCAAGGCTGTTCGTGAATTAACCGGCTTTCCTGATCAGAAACCTGTTGTAGAGGCTCTGTGCGAAGCTCTCGGCGACCCCAACAAGGGCGTTCAGAACATCACTATCGAAGCGCTTGCTTCGATGAAGCACGAAAACGTCGTATACGGGTTGATACCTGTGGTCAAAAGCTCGGATTTGAATACCAGAAACGCTGGTATGACCATTCTGCGCAACCTCGGGCCGATGGCTATTCCGCCGCTTGTTGAAGCTCTCAGCAGCTCCGAAGACGTTGACGAAATCATTCAGATCCTGGTAATTCTTGGTGACATTCGATCTCTGATCGCTACCGATCATGTTATCAAGTTCATCAACCACGAAGACGACAACGTTAAGACCACAGCCGTCGAGTCACTGGGCAAAATTCAGGATCCCAAGGCCGTTGACATTCTTATGGAAACCTATAAGAATTCAGACATCCTTAAGTATTCTGTTGTTGAAGCACTTGGTAATATAGCCGTAGAAAAGGCTATGCCAGTTGTTCTCGGTGCTCTTGACTCAGTCGATATTCTTGAATATTTTACTGCCATCGGCGCTCTTGGCTCGATGGAAGCCGTATCTGGCATAGATCCTCTTTTTGCCAAGCTCCTCAAAGAAGAAGACAGCGGCACCCGCCGTCTTATTTTCAAATCACTTGCGCAGATCGAAGAAGCCAACCCGGGCGCGCTCAAAAAGCTCGACCAGGCTTCGGTTAAGCCGATTCTGCTGGCACTGATGGAAAATCAGGACGCTGCCGAATACCGCTTCATGGTACGCGTAGCTGCTTCATTTGGTGATGACGCTTATGCGGCTCCCCTGATGAGCGCTCTTGAGAGCAACGACAGCGATATCGCTGACATTGCGTTTGATGGCATCATGCGTATTGGCAAAAAAGCCGTCAGATGCGCTCTTGACCGTGTCGGCAGAGTAGAAGCACCAGTTGCTGTAAGAATCTTCAATTTTCTCGCTAAATGCCCGTCCAGCGAAATTCCTGGCGCTACCTCATTGTTCGCAAATCATACTGACGACGCGGTAAGACAGGCGTTTGCCCTGACACTCGGCGCGAATCCTTCTGATCAGTCGTTCAGCACCCTCAAAACCATGCTCGACGATGTCGATGAAGTTGTTCGCCGCAACGTTGTTGCCGGCATTGCAAAAATGCTCGATTACGATGGCGCGCTGACCGCCCTGGTCAACAAGTTCAAGGATATCAATGGTCACGTCAGGCGCGAAGCTTGTCTGGCCATGGCCAACTCAACCTCCAATCAGCTGGTTGAGCCATTGTTTAACGTTGTGATGACCGAACCATACGGCGACGTTCGCGAAGCAGCCGCTTCGGTTCTTGCCCGCCGCAAAGATCCGCAGATTACCAAAAGACTGCTTGAAATGCTCGAAAGCGACAACTCACGAATTCGCGAAACCATTTCACGCACCATTTGGCAGTGCGGTTCAACTCTGGCCGTCGATTCGCTCATTCATAAACTCAACGATAAAGAATGGCGCGTTGCCGTGAATTCATGCTTTTCGCTCGAAAACATGAAGGATCTCAAATCGATTTTCCCACTCAAGGAACTGCTCAAAAACGGTGACTGGCAGATCAGAATCGCTGCGCTTTCGGCGCTGCGCGCATTCAAGAGCAAAGAACTCAAGCAGTTCTTTGTTCCGTTGCTTGGCGACGAAAATCCGCAGGTTGCCAAACTCGCTGTTGTCGCTCTCAGTGAACTAGGCGACAAATCCCTCGATATCGATCTGCAGAAGCACATCAAGCATCAGCGCTGGGAAGTCAGATACCAGATCGTTAAGGCTCTGGGCACCATCAAGAGCCAGAGCAGCGTCAGCACTCTGACCCAGATGGTCGAAAAAGACGAAAGCAACGCCGTTCGCGCTCGTGCAATTCTTGCGCTGGCCAAAATTGGCGACAAAAAACCGGCTGAGACCATTGCCAAAGTTCTTGATCACGCAGACCAGAACCTGGTTATTGCCGCGATCAAATACTTCAAGGATAATGGCGCTGACGGTGTAAACGGTCTTGAAAGCAAGCTCAAGGATATCTTCCTGCGTGACGGATGGATTCGCAACTACTTCATTCAGACCGCCGCCCAGAATAACTCTGAACTGATCGAAAAAGTTCTCAAATCGGTAGTATCGCCCAGACAGGTCAGACTGATCGACCGCCTCAAAGCAGTCCCTACTGATGAAAAAGGCATTAACACCGAAGAAGCTCTGGTTCTGCGCGATATCATCGCCGATAAGTGTGGCGTCGAAATCAACGACAAGAGACAGCTCGAACAGAAGCTTGGTCGCAATCTCGCCCGTTTCTTCATTACCTCATGGATTGAGTATTATCATAACCTCAGATATGGCGCCGATGAAGGCAGCGATATTCTGGTCAGTCTTTATGATTCGATCACCGACCCGACAACTGAATTCTTTGGCGAAGCTGCTCAGAGCAAGGTACTGGTTTCAACTATCATACCTGATCTTATCGAAACCCGCGTAAAAGACGGTGCTGATACGGTTCGCGTTCTTTGCTGCGGCACTTCATTTGGTCCCGAAGCCTATTCAACCGCAATGAGCGTGCTCGAAGAAGTCCATTCTGACAAGGCGCGGATTACTGTGACCGGCATAGACGTTTCGCACATCTGCTTGAATACAGCTAAACGCGGCATCTACAAGCGTGAGATGTTCAGACAGGTCGATCAGAAATACCTTGATCTTTACTTCGAAGATGACCGTGGTGATTTGCGGGTAAAAGATCAGGTCAAGAACCTTGTTGAATTCAAGTTCACCAACACCGTTAATCCCGAAGCCATGGAACAGCTCGGCGAATTCGATGTGGTGATCTGTCGCAACCTGTTCTCAGACTTCTCACAGAAGGCTAAAGAACGCATGGCTGAAAATATCTATAATATTCTCGTGCCTGGTGGTGTGTTGCTTATCGGCGGTAAAGAGACTCTTTATAACGTAACCAAGGCCTTCAGGCTGCAGACTTACGAAAAAGTGGTGGCTTACCGCAAGCTCTAATCCAGACCGTTAAAAACTGAGGTCCGCAAATTATCTGCGGGCCTCTTTTTTTTGCGGTCAGTTTATGGTACGGTTGATCAATCGTTCAGCGAAAGTTCTACCAGAAGTGCCTGGTACCGCATTTTTGTAAATATGGAGATTTGACAATGTGTATGCGAAAGCTCTCTATTCTTTTTTTGGTGCTGGTTAGCGCAATTTTTATTACTGGCTGTCTGGGTGATGATGACAAGGATTCTGGCGCAGTAGCGCCCACCACTTATGTCACGCTCAACGGCACTCTGACAGCGCCAGACAAGATTGAGTCTTCTTTGCTGGGCAATACTCTCAACAATGTTGACAGTGAAGTTCGCAACCGTTATAGAACTGCTGCCGTATCAGTTAATGGTGCCCAGATCAGTACTTTTGAGATTCTTGATATGCTCTCAAATGCCGATTGGCCATGCAAAATCGAAAATGTTCCACAGTCTTCTACCGGTAACTATGAACTGGCAGTTGTCGTTGGTCGCATCACGCTGCGGTCAAAAGTGCGTGACAGCGAAAAATCTCAGTTTAGAATCAATCTCGACACAACAGCCGCTGCCATGCTTGCCGACGTTACCCGATTTGAGCAGCACGAACTGTTGGCCTCTTACCCGGCTTTTGTTAACGCCCTCAAGAATGTTCTGGCGACTTCGGCTCAGAAAACCGCTACTGTAATGACCGCCGGCAGTATCGTAAATGACGGCGACGTTCAGGCCGCGATGAGTACTCAGAAAAGTCACCTTGAGTCTATTGCCGACCTTACCACTAACGCCAGATTTGCCTATCTGCAGCTCGAAAACGACCTCGACGGTGATGGCAAAGTCGATCTTTATGTCAAACCAAATTCCAGCGGCCAACGCGTCAGCTTTTACACACCCCTTTCGAGCGACACATCAATGCTTGAGGGTGTGACCAGTCTTGATGCTTATGTTGACAGCGCTTTGCTTGCCGATTTTGCCGATGTGGCCAAACTTAGCGAAGAACGAACTTTTGCGGGCGCACCTCAAACTATACTTGGGCTCTATTTTAAAAAGTCAGCTGGCGGCGATCAGTATCTCAAGATGTATATTCACCGTGTCGATATTGTCGAAGGCGATTTTTCAGGTGTTCTGGTTGAATACGGTTTTGTGAACACCGCTACAACAGCCATCAGCAAAGGCCAGAAAACCTTGATGCTGGCTGGAGCTACTCTGGCGGAAGGAGCGGTCTATGCTACAGATTTTATTAACGATTCAGACGATACCGCTGGCCGCCTCAGTTTTATCAGTGCCACCCAGGGACTTGGCAGTACTGATAATTCGCGCATTGTGATTGCTATCGACGGTCAGCCTGATATAAACAAGCTCTCTGCTGCTCCAGAGTGGCTGAGCGGCGGTAATTATGATTTTAACAGCACAGCTGCCCTTACCCGCGTTTTCAAGAACCAGCTCGAAGCAGGTGATGCTTTTGCTGCTTACTTCCCAAAGACAAAGCATTATGCTCTGTTCAAAATCAACTCGATTGCCGCTGATCGAATAGTTGTTGACTATATAGTCAACGCCAGCGAAGACGAACGACTTTTCAAATAAGCCCGGGTTGACGTTACCGCGAGGTTGCTGGTATGTTAGCGCTATGAATAAAGCCAGGTTCTATGAACGGACTGATGAAGGATTACTTTGTCTGTTGTGCCCGAACCATTGCCGGCTGCAACCAGGCCAGAGCGGTCGTTGTCTGTCGCGCGGCGCTGCCGAAGACGGCAGTATGCAACTTTACAGCTATGCTCGAATAGTTGCGGCCAACGTTGATCCGATCGAAAAAAAACCGCTTTATCATGTGTTCCCCGGCCGGCCGATTTATTCAATCGGCACCTACGGTTGCAACCTGCATTGCCGGTTTTGCCAGAACGCAGATATTTCGCAGCAACGCCATGTTGGCAGCGAACTGACACCGCAGCAGCTGGTTATCGAGGCCAGGAGCATAAAAGACAACATTGGTGTCGCTTTTACCTACAATGAGCCCGGCATCTGGTTTGAATATATCTGTGACTGCGCTCCACTGTTGCGCCAGGCTGGCCTGATGACGGTGATGGTAACTAACGGTTATCTCAATCCTGAGCCATGGGTCGAGCTTTGTCAGCATGTCGATGCCATGAACATTGATCTTAAGTCTTTCAATGCTGACTTTTACGCTAAAATCTGTGGCGGCCGGCTCGAAACCGTAAAGAACAACATTGCGGCAGCAGTTAAGGCTGGTGTGCATGTCGAAGTCACTAATCTCGTCGTAACCGGCCTTAACGATCATTTAAGCGAGTTTTCGGAAATGGTCGACTGGCTGGCAGATCTCTCTGATCGCCTGCCGCTGCATATTTCCCGCTACTTTCCACGTTATCTTGAATCTGCCCCGCCAACTGATCCGGCTGTTATTGATCGATTTGTTGTGACCGCCTCGAAAAAGCTCAAGTTTGTTTATCCTGGCAATGTTGCTTCCAGTCAGGATACCCTGTGCCCGGCCTGTAAAAGCGTTCTGGTCAAGCGCAATAACTATGAGGTCCTGCTGAATTACCACGGCACTACCTGCCAATGTGGTGAAAAGCTGCCGTTTATCGATGAGAATACCTGGTCGGCAAAAGAAAGGAACGCTTGATTTGTCAGAAACTTCTGCAAAAAATGGAGAGAGAACCACCGCTCCGCGTCAGTTTGACTGGGGCCCGCCGGCCAGCGCTACCGCTGACAGTTTTAAGGACTGGCTTGTCTACTTCATCATTATAATTCTGCTTTCCGGCGGGGTGTGGGCATTGCTCGACATCAACGGTCGTAATGGTGAATCAGCTGTTCAGCCGGTTCGTGCCACTTTAGCTCAGACAAAGGCTTCGACAGAGACTGCGAATACTGTAGCTTCACCGACTGCGGTGCAGGTGGTTGTTTCCAAGCCTGACACACGCTTTTTTGTTCAGCTCGGCGCTTTTGCCGATGAGGCATCTGCTCGCGAAATATTTAATCAACTCGATGCTGAAGGTTTTGCGCCGACTCTCGCTGAACCCGATGCGCAGTTCGAGATCTACCGCATTTTTGTCGGGCCATACCCTGACGAAGCCACCGCCGAAGACATTGCCGAAAAACTCAACGCTATCGACTTTCACTGCTTCGTCATCGAACAGCCCTGAGTGCTGAAATATATCCCAGTTGCCGACAGGATGTGGGTGATTACGCCGATGTACGCAGCCAGGAAGAGAGAGTTAGTTGCTCTTGGATACAATTTAAACAAAGCGTTCTGAATGCTGCCAAAGTTGATCAGAAAGACACATATTGACTACCTGTTGTTAAAGACAAAACAGGTGTAAAATATATGGGATCTGTTGTGAGAATGAAATTGGGCAGACAGTTATTAACAGCGTCTGCTCCAGCTTAAAGATTTACTACATGGGGGTATCGATGAAAAAACTGCTTGTGATTGCTTTGCTGGTGCTGCTGAACAATGGTCTTTGTCTGGCGCAGGATGCGGCCGTGGTGTCCGAGATACCTGCTGATCAGGTCGCTGCGGCAATAGATCCGCTTGCTGACGAAGGCTGGGACAAAGGTGTTGGCAAAGTTACTCCTGAGGTGCTTTCCAGGTTCGATGCCGATAAAGATGGCGAACTTGGTGTTACTGAAAAAGAGACGATGAAAACTACTCTGCGAGCTGAAAGGCTTGCTAAATTCGATACTGACGGTGACGGCAAAATCAGCGAAGCTGAAAAGCGAGTTGCTAAAGATGCTCGCAAAGAGCAGAAGGCTGACAAGGAAAAAGCTCTCGCAAAATTTGATGCTGATGGTGACGGCAAACTAAGCGATGCCGAACGCGATACCATGAAGGCCGAACGCCAGAAAAACAAAGAGAAGCGCCTCGAAAAGTTTGACGCCGATGGTGATGGCAAACTCAGTGAAGCCGAAAATGAAGCTGTAAAAAAGGCTGCAAAAGAAAATAAAGAGAAAAATGAAAAAGCACTCGCCAGGTTTGATGCTGATGGAGACGGCAAACTCAGCGATGCCGAACGCGATACAATGAAAGCCGAGCGCCAGAAAAACAAAGAGAAGCGCCTCGAAAAATTCGATGCAGACGGCGACGGCACATTCAGCGAAGCCGAAATAGAGCTCAGCAAAAAGGCTGCAAAAGAAAATAAAGAGAAAAAAGGCAAGGCGCTCGACAAGTTTGACACTGATGGCGACGGCAAACTAAGCGATGCCGAACGCGATACCATGAAGGCCGAACGTCAGAAAAACAAAGGAAAGCAGCTCGAAAAATTTGATGCTGACAGTGACGGCAAGCTCAGTGACGCCGAAAAGGCTACTGCAAAACAGCAGAAAATCCAGAACCGCGAGCAAAAGCAAAACCGCGAGCAGAAACAAAATCGTGAACAAAAGCAGAATCGCGAGCAAAAACAGAACCGCCAGCAAAAAGGCAAAGGCAAAAAGTAAAATTCTGCTTTCAGACTGAAGGAATCTTTAAAAAATCTGCTTTCTCACAGCTGAGAAGGCAGATTTTTTTACGCAGACTGATCGTGCCGACTGCGTAAAAACTTTTTTGCGGGGCAGTGGTATAGTATTGATTAAAGCTAGATTGAGGTGGAGCATAAACTATGACAAGACTAAACACCGGGTTCATCAGAGCTGCAGGTCTGTTGTTTTTCATCTCATTTATGGGGCTTTCACAATCGGCATCTGCGCAAAGCACCAGTCCGTTTGCTGTTGGTCAGATCAGGATCGCCAACGTCGGCAACAGCGGCTATGATTATTCGCAGATCAATGCCAGTGCAGCTCTTGAGCTGACTGATGAAGAAAAAGAACTGCTAAGGCTGCAACTGCTTCCGGTATATTACCCGATATTGAAACGCTGCCTTGAAAGCAAAGAACCGTTTGTCGGAAAAAGCGGTGGCCTGAATGCTGCCAAGAACCTGTGCAAGAGTTTTTATCCCAACGGCAACGGTCATTATTCGCGTGATTTTGGCAACCCGGTCAGAATGCTGGACTGGGCCAAAAGATATCGTAATGACAAAAAAATGTGCGAAATAGTTACGTCTTCACGCCGCGGCGATGTCTATCTTGTTGGGCCTCAGAAGCAGAAAGACATTGATACCAATTTCATCTGCCTGATGACAAAGGGGCCCTATTACCATGCCAGCATGGTCATTGACAGCGTGCCACCGATAATTATCGAAGCTGTAGGAATTACTGCCAACCGCTCTGACACCACCAGTGACAAGGTTCGCATGAGCACCTGGTATGAAGAGTTCGGCAGCTGGGCAGCATACCGACTGGTCCGCCCCACTCACAGTCTGCCTGCCGCCAGCGCCTCGGCGATTATTGAAAAAGCGGTAGCTTATGCTGAAGCGCAGCTTGGCAAGCCTTATGATTATGCGTTTTCAAATTCTGATGGCGACAAAGCTTTTTACTGCAGCGAGCTGGTCAGCAAAGCCTACACTATTGGTGCAGGCTTTCAAGGAAAAATTACTGAAAAGAACCCTGAGCGCGACAAGATTCTGGTAGCCTTTCACTCGGTAATCGACGGGCTGGAGCCAAAGAACAAATACGAGCTTTCTGACAAAGTCATGCAGTTTGCCATCGATTACAGCCATTATCCCGATGTAGAAAAGTTGCAGAAGTTTATCATCGATGAATTTGTGCCTGGCTGCAAAGTTCTCGAAAAGGCCTTTCCTGACAAAAAAGCCCGCAGCCAGCTCAATACTGTTTTTAACAAAATCAAGAGCAATGAGGGATTCGCCGGGTTTGCTGCTGCCAACAAGTCTTATGAAGAAGCAAAAAAAGCGGGCAAATTTAATGCGGGCTGGGGAATCGGCAAGCTGCGCGAGCTTAAAAGCAAGGCAGCGATTGGTATCGCGTTGCTCAAGGATATCGATAAGCTTGGCAAAGAAACTGGTGCCAGCCGCAAAGACCTTATGGTCGTTCTGACCAAAGTTTTCATACCGGTTTACCAGAATCTCGGCACCTTTGGCGAGGTGCTCGGCGGCATGAACAAAAATGCGATGGTTTCGCTGCCCGAAGGCGTTAAAACGGTACTCAAGATTGTCGACTGGGGCGTTAACAAGCGCGAAGAGGTCAAAAAGTGGCCGGTTATCGGATCAACGCTTGCCAGATTGATGCCTGGTAACGGTGATGGCAAAGTCAGCAACGATATTACCAGCCCCAGTGATCTTGCTCAGGCCAGTCCGGGCTTCACTCTCAATTACCCATAACCAGTCGCAATAAGCGTTACAAGGCAGAACTGTCGTCGCTATTCTGTTGTTCGTTCTGCCTGCTCGCGAACTCTTCATATTGCGGGTCAACATTTTGATGGAAACTGCTGATAAAGGTGCTGGGCGATGGAATCTGGGTTTTCCAGAGAATGAGGGCAAGCAATACACCGACAGTGAAAAAGTGCGCTTCTTTGGAAAGGATGGTCAGAATAAGCCCCATTACCACAGGAGTGCTGAAGAGTGAACTGCAGAATATCAGGAGCGCCAGGTCGCGCCCGAAAGCCATAAAAATGACACGCTCACCTTTTTCCAGATTGGCGGTTTCGGGTGGTTGCATCTGTAACTGCCTTTTATTAAAGTTGTCGGTAACAAAGTCGAGCTGGTGGCGAAACAGTCTTGACCTGACTGCAATGCCGATAATGGCAAGGCTCAAAGCTATTACCGATATTGCGATGTATACAACCTTAAGATCTATTATTGGCTTTTCGGCAGGCATAGTTGCAAGAATAGAAAAAATTACCACGGATAGTGTTGCGGCTTCCACTGGCAGCATCAGCCAGAAGACGGTAAGAAAAGGTTTGCGTCCGGCAATCAGGTTCTTAAGGTTTTCTGAATACATTGGTCTCTCCGGTATTCTAGTTTCAGTCTCATGCAAATGATACTTCAGCAAACTGTTCAGATACAACCATAGCAACTCGATTGCTACCAAGCATCACCGATTGCAGAGAACTCTGATTATGACAATGGCTTCTTTTGCAGTATTGCTGGATTTTTTTTATTGCTCTAACCCCGCTTTTTCCAAGGTGTTTTGATGCACTTAAAAGAGTTTTCAACTCTGCTCTTGTTGATTGCAAAGAAAGGTGCTAGCATGACTGACTGTTCAGTCATTTTTAAAGAGATGGCTGTTCGCAGGTTTTTCGGCGTAAAGGAGGCACTTTGGCCAGTATAGCAAAAGATAAGAAGACAAGAATTCTCGAAGCTGCCATAAAGCTCTTCACTATGCAGGGTTATCACGAAACAAAGCTTGATGAAGTTGCAAAACAGGCTGAAATAGCCAAAGGTACGCTGTATCTTTATTACAAGAGCAAGGAAGATCTATTTCTGCAGTGCCTGATCGACGGCTTTGAAAAGTCGATGGTACTCACTAGAGCGGTTATAGAAAGCCATGAGAACACCAGCAGTCGATTGCTCAAGCTGCTTGAACTGCAAGCTGAGCTGTTTCGCCACAATGGCCCGCTGATTCAGCAATTTATTCAAAGTGGCATAACCATTTCATCAAGCGCCGGCGCGCCCAAGCGCTTTTTTAATATGATGAAGGAAAAGGTCGAATTGGTTGCAGTCTTTTTCAGCGAATGCGTAAAGAATGGCGAGTTTTCAGAACGTTTTACGCCGATGCAGATGGCTCTGATTTTTCACCAGATTTTCGATTTGAATCTGAAATTTCAAATGTTTCATGCGCCAACGATTTCACCCGAAATATGCAGCGAAATGCTGCTGGATCTGTTTAAGTCAAAAGAGCAGGCAAACCCTGATGGAGGCAAAATCAATGTTAGATAATTACAGAAAGTCCTTACAAAAGTTCACCTTTGTTTTTGTGTTGCTTACTGTTTTTAGCGGTGGGGTGTTAGCTCAGTCTGATAACCCTGCAACTACTACTGTCGAAGTGACAGAGCATGATACGCAAGTCGATGAAACAGCTGATTACGAAACTCTGTTTACCGATACAATAGATTCTGGCGATGTGCCGAGCGAGATGCCTGTCGAACAAAACATTGTCGATGATACTTTTGGCAATGATATGTCTGCTTACCAGGCTGTTGCCAGCGATCCGACCAGGCTTGAAACCAGGCTGACGATCGATGAATTCTGGGCGCAGCAGGAATCAATGTCTAAAATTGCCGAAATGGGTTCAGGCCCGGTTCAGTTGCTAGATACGCATATTGGCGATGTTCTGCGTCTGTCATTGCAGCGTAACCGTTCGATCATGGATTCCGAACTGCAGGTTGAGAGCGCCAATGCCGGCGTAATACAGACAAGATCGTTGCATGGGGCCAAACTTACCGGAAATTTCCGATACACCAGGGTAGATGAAGTTGCTAATCCTCTTATGGACAAAGATTCGCAGTCTACCTATCTTGAAGTTACTCAGCCCCTATTTCTCAGCAGCAGAGACCGCTCGGCACTCAAATCGGCCCGTCTTGGCCGATCAACTGCCGGTGCCGGTCTCATCCTGACCAGGCAGCATATACTGCTCGAAACGACTCTGCGCTGGCTGGGCTGGTTGTTTGCCGGAGAAGCCGAACGCGTCAGCCAGAAAGACCTGGAATTGGCTCAGGCCCACCATGTGTTGGTCAGCACCAGGTATAAGCATAAGCAGGTGTCGCAGTTCGAAGTGCTAAGAGCCGAGGTCAGACTGGCCAAGGCGCGCAGCGACCTGCGAAAACAGACCAATGCTAGAGAACTGGCCTGTCTCGACCTTCTCAATGTCCTGGATTTGCCAGAAAGCACCCCGATATCTACCCAGGACAGGCTGCAGATGATCGAGCTGCCGGTGGACCCGGTAAAAGATGCTTCGGAAGCTATTGATTTGCGTGAGGATATTCGTATTAAGCGCCTTGCCGTAAACATTGCCAGACAGGGAATTGCTGGGGCTCGCAGCGAGAATCAGCCAGTGGTAAGCCTGTTCGGGCAGAGTGGCGTTGCTGATCCTGCCGCAAAGTCAAAAACTTTTGGCCGTGAGAGTTACTGGAATGCCGGAGTAGTGGCCAACTTTACGCTTGGCGACGGTGGCATGCGCAAAGGCAAGGTCAAAGATGCTCATGCAAAACTTGCCATGGCCGAAAATGCGCTGCGCCAGGCGGTTATGCAGGCCAATATCGAAATAAAACAGTCTTTTCTCAATATCGAGACGGCGAAAGAAGTGGTCGCTGCCCAGCGTGAAGCTCTGAAACAGGCAGAAGAAGCTCTGCGCCTTGCTGGAGTCAGATACACCAATGGCCTGTTTACCCAGGTTGAACTGTTCGATGCTGAGAATGCTTATCTCGCTACCCGCCTGCAGTATCTTCAGGCAATCTTCAGTTATCACCAGGCCTACTCTTCATACCGGCTTGCTACCGGGCAGCTTGGCCGGACACTTCTGGCGCGTGCGACCGCGAAGTAAGAGGATATACATTACATGACAAAGCAATTATCTTTTGCAGAATCAGATGGCTGGAAAAGGCTCGCAAAATCACTGCTGGTAATTGCGTTGCTGGTCTCAGCTTATGGCAGCGCGTTACCCGCAGCAGAAAACACCATATCTGCGCCACAGCTTGCTGCTGTTCCTGCAGATCAGGCAAAAGTCGATGATTCAAAAGCGCCGCCGGTTATTGTGCAGAAGGTTGTGGAGGCAGATATCAGCCTGCAACTGCAGACTTCGGGCGACATTTTGCCTTTTCAGGGTGCAGATATATATCCTAAAATCGGCGGCGAAGTAATCAAGATCAATGTCAGCGAGGGCTCGCAGGTCTCGCCGGGCGATCTTCTCGCCGAGATTGACCATAGAATTCTCGATGCCCAGCTTGAGCAGGCCAAGGCGGCGGTCAGCGTGGCAAAATCAGCGGTTGATGCGCAGGCTGTCTTGCTTAAAACTTCTCAATCCGGACTCATTTCAGCTAAAGCGCAGGCAACCGCAGTAAAAGCCCAGGTTACCAACCTTACCGGAACCAGAAAACGTTATACAGAATTGTTTCGTGAAGGTGCAGTATCAGAGCAGCAGCTCGATGACGTTACCGCTCAGCACGATGCCGCACAGGCGCAGCTGGTATCGGCAGAGTCAGGGATTCGTCAGGCTGAAGACGGCATTCAAACCAACCAGGTTAATCTTAAAATGCGAGAAGCCCAGCTGGTGCAAGCTCAGGCAAATCTTCATGTGGTTGAAGTGCAATGCGAAAATGCTTTTGTACGAGCTCCTTTTGCCGGAATAATCACTTCACGATTGCTTGATCCCGGTGCCATGGCCAATGCCGGGCAGCCTGTTTTCAGGCTTGAGCAGATGAACCCGGTAAAAGTTATTGGCAGTCTTGTCGAAAAAGACCTGATGTTGCTGACTTCCGGAAAAACCGAAGTTGCAGTAAAAGCCGCCAGTATTGACCGTGAATTCAAGGGAGTTGTCGACAAAGTTTATCCGGCTATCTCAGCAAAAACACGCACTGGCCAGTTTGAAATAATTCTCGAAAATCCTGAGATGACTTTGCGCTCGGGCATGTACGCCAGCATACAGCTGTATCTGCAAACTGCTAAAAACGCTGTGGTAATGCCGCGAGACGCCCTGCTCAACCATAAGGGCCAGATGTCGGTAATTCGCGTCAGCAAGACCGGAATGGCCGAACGCGTAGCGGTTCGTGTCGGCATTATTCAGGATACCCGCGCGCAGATTCTCGAAGGCCTCGAGCCCGGCGATCTGATAGTAGGTCAAGGTGCCGAACTGGTTAAAACAGGTTCGCTGGTTAAACCAGTTCTGGCGGAGGATAATTAATGAATCTCTCTGTATTTGGTGTTAAATGGCCGGTAACCACCTCCATGATTTTTCTGGCGGCCATTCTTCTGGGAGCTTTTTCATGGACTCAGCTTGGCGTTGACCTGATGCCAGATTTCGAAATTCCGGCAGTTTCTATTATTACCAGTTATTCAGGCTGTGGCCCGCAGGAAATTGAATCAAGCATTACTGAGCCGATAGAAGAGAGCGTGTCAACGGTCGAAAATGTTGACGAAATCACCTCACAATCGCTCGAAGGCATTTCAGTAGTTACGGTTAAGTTTGACTGGGGCGTCGACCTTGGTGCAGCGACAAACGATATTCGCGACAAGCTTGATCTGGTTGCGCGGCGTCTGCCAGACAACGCCGAAAAACCGTTTATCTTTAAATTCAACACTTCGATGATTCCGGTCTGCATGCTTTCAGTAACCGCAGAAGAAAGCTGGGAAAAACTCGACAAAATCACCGACAGAAAGATCATCGATGCATTAAAGCGCATCAATGGTGTCGCTACAGCTATACAGCTTGGCGGCGATAAGCGCGGTGTTCTGGTTGATCTTGATCGTGAACGCCTGCAGGCTACTGGCCTTTCGGGAAACCAGATAGTCAATCTTTTGTACAAACAGAATGTCGACAACCCCGGCGGGCACATCAAACAGGGACAGTTTGAATATCTGACCCGAACGCCTGGTAAATTCACCAGAGTTGAAGACCTGAATTCGGTTGTATTGGCCACAAAGCCAGGTGTTGTCAGGCTTGGCGATGTTGCTGATATAAATGATGGCTATCTCGAAAAATCCAATGAATTCTTTATTAACGGCAAGCGTGGCATCGGTGTAATGGTGCAGAAGCAGTCAGGTGCTAACACGGTTACCGTTTCTGACCGCGTCAAGAAGATGATACCTCAGATTCAGGCCGGCTTACCGCCTGATGTAAAAATTGAGATGATTTTTGACACTTCTGACTTTATCAAAAGCACCATCAAAAATCTGACTTCAGCCGTTCTTCTCGGAGGTGTGGCGGTTTTTTTCGTTATCATGTTCTTTCTGCGCGATATCAAAGCCAGTTTCGTTGTCTGCGCCACTATTCCAACATCTCTGATCATAACCTTTCTGTTTATGTATATGGCCGGTTACACGCTTAACCAGATCTCACTGTCGAGCCTGGCAATCGCGATTGGCATGGTTGTTGATAATGCCATTGTCATTCTCGATAATATCAAACGCTATCTCGAAAAGGGTGTTTCATCGCGAGAAAGCGCTATCTCGGGCGCGGTCGAAATGGGCACCTCGGTAATGGCCTCGACAGCGACTACCATCGTAATTTTCCTGCCGATCATTTTTACCACGGGAATTACCAACATCATGTTTGGGCAACTGGCCATGATTATTACCATGGCACTGGCGGCCTCTTTCATTTCAGCTCTGATGCTGACGCCGATGCTGTGTTCCAAACTGCTGAAACCCGCAGTGGTTAAGGAAAAGAACGTTGCGGCGCAGAAGTTTGAGCTGCTCGATAGAGTCGAAGATGCTTATGTCAGGTCATTGAGGCTGGTTCTCAGTAACCGCTGGAAAATGGTTGCGGGATTGTTGCTGGTTTTCTTTCTCTCTTTCGGTCTGGTAAAAATGGTTGGCATGGATTATCTGCCCATACAGGACCAGGGACGAATTACCATAAAATATGAATTGCCAGTAGGCACGCGTTATGAGATTACCGGAGAGTTTGGTCAGAAAATTGGCGCGATAATTAAAGAGAAAGTTCCCGAACTTAAAACTCTGGTGGTGCGCTACGGAAAGTCGGATGGCCAGAGTGGCTCAATGTCTGGCGGTAAAAACTTTTCTTATACGGGTCAGGTCAGCATAATGCTGGTGCCCAAAGATCAGCGTTTACGTGGCGTCAAAGAGGTTATTGAAGACATCCGTCCTGCTATCGAAAGCATACCGGGCATGACGGTCAGTTTTGATTCAGGTGACCCGATGGCCAATATGATGGGTGGCGGCGGAGCCGCGTTTACCCTGAATCTTTATGGTTACGATCTGCAGGCTGGGCTTGACTGGGCAAATCAGCTTAAAAAAGCACTGGCGGTAGTTCCTGGTCTTAAGGATATTGAGATCAACCAGGATCTGGCACAGCCTGAACTTCAGGTTATTATTGATCGCGAAAAAGCGTCTACTCTTGGTTTTAATGTGTCAGACATCGGTAGCACTGTCGAAACCTATATCAGCGGTAATAACACGGTTAAATACCAGGAAGGCGGCGATGAATACGATATAGTAGTGCGTCTGCGCCCAGAAGACCGCGACAAAATAACAGACCTCAGCCGAATTCCTCTGATCAGCCCTACTGGTCAGTCAGTCAGACTCGATAACCTTGCCGAAATACGTAATGAATTCGGTCCA
>MFYY01000086.1:28023-31066 GCA_001787855.1 Candidatus Riflebacteria bacterium GWC2_50_8
AGTGAACAGGAGCGCTATGTGCAGATTACCGGCCAGGTTTATGGCCGTGGTTCTGGCGATGTCAGCGCCGACGCTGCGGTAATCATCAACTCTATTCCTGTGCCGCCTGGATTCTCCTGGAGGTTTGCCGGCAACGAAGAACAGCGCCAGGAATCATTTGTCGTGCTGCTCCAGGCTGCTCTTCTCGGCTGTATTCTCGTGTATATGGTTATGGCATCACAGTTTGAATCTTTGCTGGCGCCATTCATCATTGCCATGAGCATACCGTTTGGCTTTATCGGTGCGGTGTTGCTTCTGGTGATTGTTGGTTCGCGCATTTCGACGGTTTCGCTGCTTGCTTTTCTCATTCTAATCGGCATTGTTGTCAACAACGGCATCGTTCTGATCAGTTATATAAACATTCTTATCAGGCGCAAGATTCCGCTTCGAGAAGCCCTGTTAATGGCAGGCAAGAGTCGTCTGCGCCCGATTCTGTCAACCACGGCAACGACAATGCTGGGGATGATGCCAATGGCCCTGTCACGCGGCGAAGGATCTGAAATCTGGGTGCCCATGGGCATGAGCGTTATTGGCGGTCTGCTCGTCTCTACGCTGATGACACTGTTTTTCATGCCCGTTCTTTATTCACTGTTCAGCCGTTGGCTTGTACCGGTTAATCATCCGGCCTGATGGAGAAAATCAGATGGAATTTTTGATAATAGTTTGTAGTGCCACATTGCAGGACGAGATCGACCGGCTTTTCGAAAGACTCGCCGTAACTGGCTATACTCACATTCCCCAGGCCACTGGAAGAGGCGTCGGCGGCGGAACCCGCTTAAACGACGAGGTGTGGCCCGGCGAAAACAGCATGTATATGATCGCCGTCAGCCCGGATCAGGCAAAAGAAATTAAAGCCTGGGTTCGCGACTACCGCGACGGAAATCTGCGCGAAGGCCTAAAACTCTTCGCCTTGCCAATCTCCGAGGTGATATAGGTTCGTCTCTCAATGCATCAGCCTGGCGAGCGCTTCTTGAGATGGCGGCTTAACAATTTTGCCAGGTCTTCTTTCAGATAGGGTTTGCCAAGACTGTCGGTGAAGCCATATTCTAGTGGCTGCGACATAACCGGATCTGATGAGTATCCACTTGAAACAAAGACGGGCAGATCAGGGAAGCGCTTTCGCACTTCAACTATGGCTTCTTTACCACCCATGCCACCCGGTATGGTCAGGTCGAAAATTGCTGCGTCGATTGTTGGTCCCTCGGTAGCAGTAAGCAGTTGCAGTGCTTCGTCGCCATCTTTTGCTTCGACAACGCTGTAGCCCAGATTCTGCAGTAGTGCCCTGACAATATTTCGCACGAACGCTTCGTCGTCCATGACCAGGATTCGACCCTGCCCGAGATGGATTGACGGCAGCACTGCGGCATTGCTGTCGGGAATTTTGGTTGACGCCGGCAAAAGCACATGAAAGGTTGACCCTTTTCCCATTATCGATTCAACATCAATCATGCCTGAATGCTTCTGAATGATTGTGTAGCAGGTCGTCAGGCCAAGGCCATTGCCTTTCTGTTTGGTGGTAAAGAACGGGTCAAAGATTCTCTGTAGAATATCTGCGGGCATGCCAATTCCAGTATCAGAAACCGAGATTCTGATGTATTTACCCGATTTGAGAAGTGGGTGTTCAGCATCTTTGAGAGTGACGTTCTGCGCCCCTATGGTGATTTTGCCGCCCAATGGCATTGCCTGCTGGGCATTTATTACCAGGTTATCAATAGTCTGTTCAATCTGGCTCTTGTCAAAATCTGCAGGTTGAAGATCTTCTGCAATGTTGAATTCACAGGTAATCGCAGATCCGGAAAGAGCAAACATCGCAGACTCTCTGATAATCGGCCCAAGATTGCCGGTTTTGCGCAAGGGCGCGCCGCCTTTGGCAAAGGCAAGAAGTTGCCTGGTAAGATTCTTGGCGCGTTCGAAAACAATCATTGCCTGGTCGAGATACGTCTTTATTTTATTAGCATCTGTTGTCATGCGGGCGAGTTCAATAAAGCCGAAAATCCCTGACAGCAGATTGTTAAAATCATGCGCGATACCACCGGCCAGAATTCCTATTGATTCAAGCTTATCGGTTCTTTGCAGCGCGTCAGTGAGTCTCTGTTTCTCTGTCATGTCGCGAAAGACTAATACTACGCCAATGGTCACACTGTTCGCGTCTTTAATCGGTGCGCCGCTGTCGGCAATGATAAGTTCTGTGCCATTGCGCGCAATCAGCAGAGTGTGGTTTGCCAGTTCAATTATGCCACCAGAAGCGATAACTTTTGCTGCCGGGTTTTCGCAAGGCTCGCGAGTTGTTTCATTAATGATTCTGAATATGTTTTCAAGGGGCTGGCCCTGGGCTTCTGACTGCAGCCAGCCAGTGAGATTTTCAGCAACCCTGTTCATCATTACGATTTTGCCGCTGGTGTCAGTGGTAATAACGCCATCGCCAATGCTGCGTAAAGTCACGGCCAATCTCTCTTTTTCGGCAGCGAGTATTGCTTCGGCCTTTTTTTGACTGGTTATGTCTCTGAATTCAACGGTTCTTGCCCGTTTTCCGCGATACGGTATTTCACGGGCCTCCATCCGCAAAGGAAATTCTTCGCCGTTTTTGCGCCGCCCGATTGCTTCGTAAGGCTTTTCATACCCGGACATGATATTGTTGACAACCATGTCCCGAGTTTTTTCAGAGATTAACAGCAGGCCATCCATGCCGATAAGCTCATCAAATGAATACCCTGTTATTTCTGATAGCCCCTGGTTACAGTCTAATATTTTACCTTTATCGTGGATTACTATGCCGCCGAAAGATGCATTATGAAGCGCTTTAAAACGGATTTCATTCTCTTCTGCGATCTCTTTTGCCTTGCGCAGTTCTTCTTCTGTCTGCTTGCGTTCGGTTATATCCTGCACCATGCCGAAAGAACTAACGATAACACCAGCTTCGTTACGTTCATTGCAGCACTTTTCCTGAACGTGCCGAATTTCACCGTTGTCTTTGCGAATTACCCGGTGATCAATTTCGTAATTT
>MFYY01000086.1:31092-38801 GCA_001787855.1 Candidatus Riflebacteria bacterium GWC2_50_8
GTCGGGATGACAGGCTTCCAGAAAGCTTTCATAGGTGGGAATGAACTCGTCCCGGTTTACTCCAAAAATGCGATAAGTCTCGTCAGACCAGGTCAGTTTTCCGGTGACCATATCAAAAGTCCAGCTGCCGACACGGGCAATCTGCTGTGCCTGGGATAACAGCGCTTCACTCTCTCTGAGTGCTTTTTCTGCAACCTTGAGTCTGGTGATATCGATGGTAAAACCGGCAAGGTAGTCTGGTTTGCCGGCAATTTTAATCGGAAACTTGATGGTCGAATAGTATTTGCCGCTTAATTCTTCTTCGATAGCAATAGGTTTGCCCTCGTTCAGAATTTTACGATCGGCTTCAATCATTGGCCCGGCAAGTTCGGCCGGAAACAGCTCATCCATGGTTTTCCCAAGGATCTCGTCAAATGGCCGGCCCAGCATCTTTTCATAATTTCTGCTTAATTTGACAGCACGCAGCTGCTCGTCTTTAAAGAAAACATAAGCAGGATTGTGCTCCATGAAGGTTGCAAAAATCTCTTCGCTTTCCCGCAATTTATCAGCTGTCTGCTGGTGCTGTGCCGCTTCTTTCTGTAATCGCCCGTTTTCTTTATGCAGCTCCTCATTGCTCTGCTGCAGCTGTTTTATCCGGGCATCAACCGGTAGATTTTGCTCGTTACGCTCGATAACAATTGCCAGCATCTTAACTGCATTGCAGAGTATGTCACGCTGTTCGTCGGGCAACGAGGAATTACCGGCAACGACTAACCAGCCGTGATTTTTATTGACGGTCTGTATTGGAATACCACCGGCTGGCTCAGTTGCAGCAGCCGAGACGAACTCAAGACTTAGCGGAGCGAAAAGGCGCTGCAGGTCTTCGACAAACAGCTTGATAATTTTGGCGGAGCTGTCTGTCGTTGCGAGTTTCAGCAGCGCATCAAAAAATTCCTGAACTCCCGGCTGGTGATTCATGGGTTGTTCGCAGGAAACCGTGGCAGGTTTTCATTAAGCATGTAAAAATGTCTCACTGTGTTTCGTTATTTCTTTTTGGGCTTATAGAGATTATAGCCCTGCATCTTTGGACAAGTCAAACTTAAAAGAGCTTTCAGAGTCATTTCTGTAATACGATTACACTTAGCCGCGCCTTTCCCGTGGCGGCCGAGTATGGCTACATACTTGTGGTCACGGGCACGAAATGCCAGAGAGCAGAACAAATCAGAACTCCTGGGTGTCTGATTATGCCGGTACCCAAAGACTGGTAAGGAAAAAATAGAAAAAAGGCGGCGTATCTGCTAGACTTCACTTTGAATCAATAGAGGGGGTGTATCTCTTGGCCATTACAAGTTCAAAAGACACCGCGATTTCGTTTAGTTTTCTATCGCCGTTTCTGCTGTTTTTCGGTGTGTTTCTTATTTTTCCGATTTTCTATTCGTTTTACCTGAGCTTCTTTGGCTCGCCCACCGATTACAGTCTCGCTAACCTGGATTTTGTCGGTCTCTCCAACTACTTCAGAATCGCTACCGATATGCAGTTCTGGTGGTCGCTGGGCGTTACCGCACTGTATGGCCTGATCAGCATTCCGCTTGGTATCAGCGCCGCGCTGGCTCTGGCCCTTTTGCTCGATAACAAGCTGTTTGGCAAAAGCTTTTTCAGAAGCGCTTTTTTCTTGCCAAACGTCCTCGATATGCTCGTTGTTGGTGTTATCTGGACGCTCATATATGCTCCAAAATTCGGAGCGCTGGCTCAGATCACCACCTGGCTGTTCAGTGAAGACAACTTTTTTAACACTACCGGCTTGTTGGGCAGCCCGATGACTGCTTTGCTCGCTGTAGTTATCGCCATGGTGCTCAAAGGCGCCGGATTTGGCATGGTACTGTTTCTGGCAGCCCTGCAGAATATTCCCGAAGCCGTATACGAAGCTGCCGACATTGATGGTGCCACCGAGTGGCAGAAATTCAAGCACATCACTGTACCGTTATTACGCCCGATTATCACGTTCATGGTTATTACCGGTGTTATCGGCGCACTCAACGCCTTTACCGAAATCTACGCCATGACCTCCGGCGGTCCGCAGGTCGTAATTGGTGGCGAAACCGTCGGCTCTACCTCGGTTGCCGGTTACTATCTGTTCAAACAGTTTGATGCCGGAAACTATGGTTATGCTGCCGCGATTTCATACATGTTGCTGATTATCACTCTTGGTATTACCTGGCTGCAGCAGCGCTTTATGAACCGTGATAACGGCCAGGAGGTTAAGAAATGAACAGCACTCAAGCTATTGATCATCACAATAAGCACTCAGTTAAAGCTCAACGCATAGTACTGTTCGTTTTTCTGATCGCTGTGATGATTTCGATGTCTTATGTTATTTCGGGTCAGCTCTTTAAATTTGGGGTGATGGCTTTTTCGGCTTTTGTAACACCGGAAGGCCCCGATGCAGTAACTGAAGCCGGCAAACTGATGCAGAGCATGACCGTTGTTTACAATGGTCTCGCTGTTGTGCTGACCATAGTTCTTACCATTTTTGTGGTCAAAAAATTTCTGGCGCTCGGCCAGGAACATCGCATGCCTTTTATCAAACGCATGGTGCTTTATCTTGCGCTTACCATCGGTGTTGTCGTTGTGCTGTTTCCATTTTTCTGGATGCTCTGCACCGCTTTTAAACCATCTGGTCAGGAGCTGGTGATCAGCAAAACGAATCCGTTCGACATTGTGCCGTCAGAACCGACGCTCGACAACTTCAGGCGTGTGCTCAAGGTAGATGCCGCTTCAAAAAGCATGGCCGCCGTTGATGCGATCGAACAGAAGAAAAATTTCGGCACCTATTTCCTCAACAGTTTGCTGGTAGCTACTACAGCTGCCTTTCTCGTAACATTTTTTGCTGCCATGGGCGCCTATGTATTCTCGAAAAAACAGCTGCCTTACAAACAGCAGATTTTCATGCTGTTGCTTGCCACCATGATGATACCTGGCATGATGTTTATGGTTCCGCAGTTTTTCATGGTCTGCAAAATGGGATTGTTTGGAACCAAGTGGGCGATGTTTTTGCCGCATCTGGCCTCGGTATTCGGCATTTTCATGCTCAAGCAGTTCATGGATACCATACCCGATTCCCTTATCGAAGCCGCGCAGATCGATGGTGCCTCTGAGTGGCAGGTATTCACGGTGGTTATCGTGCCACTGGCGCTGCCGATTATTCTTACTCTTTTCCTGCTGACTTTCCTGTTTCACTGGTCAAACTTCCTGTGGCAGCTGATCGTCACCAATTTTGAAAACCCGCTGAGCATAACATTGCCGGTCGGTCTGGCTTTGTTCAGGGGGCAATATACCTCTGAGCTTGGCCTGATCATGTCTGCTTCCTGTTTCTCGATCGTGCCGATTGCCGTGCTGTTTCTGTTCGCGCAGCGCTATTTCATCGAAGGCATGACCCAGGGCGCGGTAAAGGAATAGGAGAAAAACCATGAGCGAAAAGAAACTGATGATCGTCGCGGTTATCGCCTATATCATGCTGGTTTTCGTGTGCTGGGACGACTCAATCGCGACCAGCCCGGATGGCCGACAAATTCTGACCTTCTGGCATACCTACAATGATCAGGAAGAGCTGGTACTGCGCGATATCATCAAAAAGTGGGAAGGCGCGAACCCCAAATTTACCGTGCGCCCGGTGCGCATACCATTTGACGGCCACAAGGCCAAGCTGAGAACTGCTTTAACCGTCGGTCAAGGGCCTGATATGGCTCGTGTCGACTGGTCTTTCGTCTGCGAACTTGCCCGCAAAAATTCGGTAGTTGACCTCGAAACTCTTGGTTTCGAGAATATTCGCCGGCAGTATCTGGAAGCGCCGCTCGAAACGGCTTATATCGACGGCAAATACTATGGGATTCCCGACCAGAGCACCTGTGTGGCGATGTTCTACAACCGCCAGATGTTCAAAGATGCCGGGTTGCTGCCCGAAGATCCAAACGCTCCGGTCGTTCCACAGACCTGGGAAGAATTCATCGAAGTTGGCAAAAAGCTTACTGACAAATCAAAAGATCAGTATGCCTTTGCCATGACCAACACGCTGTGGTGGAACCTGCCATTTTTCAACAGCTATGGCGCGCGCATCGTTTCTGAAGACGGCAAAAAATGCGTCATCGACTCTGATGACGCGGTTAAGGCTCTCGAAATGATGGCCTCGCTGGTCAGTGAGCACAAAATCGAAGCAGGCGCGTGGCGGCCGGGCGCAATTTCCCCCGAACAGGGCTTTGTTAACGGAAAATACGCGATGGTTTTTATGGGCCCATGGAATCTCGCTAAATTCGCTAACGCTAAAATGGATTTTGGCGTTGGCCTTATTCCTGGCGGCA
This sequence comes from Candidatus Riflebacteria bacterium GWC2_50_8, assembly GCA_001787855.1. Classification (GTDB taxonomy): domain Bacteria; phylum Muiribacteriota; class Ozemobacteria; order Ozemobacterales; family Ozemobacteraceae; genus Rifleibacterium. The sequence continues at coordinate 35,427 of MFYY01000086.1, forward strand.
CCAAGGGCACTTCGACCAATGTCGGTGGCACCGATGTTGTCATTTTCAAAGGCACAAAATACGCGGCCGAGTGCTACGATTTTCTGACGTTTTTTACCAGCGCCGAGAACCAGAAAGACTGGTGCAGCAAGCTCAATCAGTTGCCGATCAATCTCGGTGCCTACGATCTGGTCAGTTTTGAAGACCCGCATCTGATGATGTTTATGGAGCAGATGAAGCACGCCGGCCCCAACCCGGTCGTCAAAGACTACAGTCTGCTCGAAGACCTGGTCAATCCCGAGGTCGAAGCGGTGCTCTCAGGCCAGAAAACTGCCAGAGAAGCGCTGGGTGCTGCTCAGAAAAAGGTGCAGGAACGCCTGATCGACTTCTGATAACCTCGCACAAAGACACAAAGACGCGAAGATACAGAGAAGAAAAAGTAAGTAATCGGTCTCTGGTTTAGATGCGATAAATAATCACCGGTGCGGTTTTGCCCTTGATGCTGATTTCTCCGAGACTCTCTGCAGAAGCTTTGTCGGGAAGTTGCCGGCAGGTCTTTTCGTCGATGATGATCTGCGAGCCAGAGTCGTCTGCTGCCAGTGCGTTAAGGCGTGCTGACAGGTTGACCGCGTCACCGATTACCGTATAGTCAAGGCGAAGGTTTCTCGCCCCGAGTATACCGGCTACCACTGCTCCTGTGGCTAAACCGTAGTAGCCTGAATGATTTTGTGCACTCAAATTCTGTTTAAGTGTACCAACTGTTGCGATGGCCTGTTTTACCGCCTGTTCGGTGCCATTGCAGGCTTCGTGGTCAAAAAACACCAGTATCTTGTTTTCCATGACCTTGTCGATAACCCCTGCTGTTGGCCGAACTGCTTCCTGGCAGGACTTGAGATGAAATGCCAGCTGCTCTATAAAAGCTTCTGCTTCGCTGTTATTGTCGATTTTTAGCGAAGCAAAAAGAATGGTCATTTCGCGCTTCTCGCCTCTAATGGCTTTCTCAAACGCACTCTTATCCTTTACCACTTTTATGACAGCTGAAGATACAAATTTGCCAAGCAGAGAACCTTCTTCGAGACCTTTGGCCATGGCATTAAATGACCTGCCAATGTTGCCGAACTCATCGTCTCTGTTGCCCACCGCTACTCTTGCCTGAAAATCGCCGCGGCTGATCTGACCGAGACCACTTTGCAGCTGTTTCAGCGGGTTCATAAAATACCAGTACAGGCTTGCCACAAGGAGTGCCAGCAATAGCAGTCCGATCAGAAGCAGCGTGTTTAAACCTTTCTCAAGACTCAGCTGCTCGTCAAAGAGAGCTTTTAAAGAAGTCGTTCCGGCCAGAATATACATGGCGAGCGCGTTGCCCGGTCGCGTTTTGATCAGCAGCCGTTTGTCTGTATTCATCTGCTCGCGTGAAGTCAGCTGAATACCGACGCGGCGGGTCCTTTCTATAAGATCCCAGGCCTCCGGCGTTATCGGAGTGGTGCTTTTGTAGTAAGTGTGAAAAGAACCTTTACGGACAGCGGCGAAATCAAAGTTGTCAGGTCGTTCTGATTTGTTGGCGATCAGAAAGTTCAGGTAGTCTTCTGCCTCGTTATATTCACTCCACATTATAAGCAGCAATGCCCTGATAATACCTGACAGTCTTATTGGCACGCTTGTGGTTGAAATTTTCAGAAAGCTCGAATCTACCTCGACAAGATCTGTCGGACTGGCCGTTAACCGGAAAAACATTTCTTCGCCAAGAACCCCCTGAAAGAATTTTATGAGAAAGTCGCCGATCATTTCATCTTTAACTTCGTTCAAAGAAGGTTTTTCAGATACCTGACGGTTCTTTTTAAGCAGTTCAGGCCTGAATTTATGCAGCAAGGATTTCAACAGAGTTGCAAACATCTCGCTGGCGTTTTGGGTTTCCTCGTTTTGGTCCATCAAGATAGTGTTTTCGCCGCTATCCTGCTGAAGCGTCATCATCAGGTAACTGCTTGACACATCTTTGGGATACATGGCTCTGACTTGTTTCTTAATGCTGCCAAGAGCTTTTTCAATTCTGTTTTCAGCAATCTGCTGCATGATAGCAGGATAGTTTTCGAGATGATGAATACGGTAAAAGAAATCGGTCATCGTCAGGTTATAGCGGTCTTCCAGCACCTGCAGGTTTTTTTCGAGATCACTCTCGGCTTTTTTGCGCATGGCTGACAGGTGATTGTCCAGTGAATATCTGACAACAAGCCGGCCAAGACCAGCCGGAAGATAAAATATCGAGAAAAATGCTGTCAGCAATACCAGTGCTATAGAAATTCGCCAGCCGCGCCGGAATATTTTTCGTTGCAGCAATATAAGCGAAAGACCGGCGAAAAGAATGAGAACAAGTATGACAAACCCGGTTTCGCCATTGGTGAGCGGAATTGCTGTCACCCGACTGGTTACCAGCATTAACAGCGATGGTTCTCCTACCAGAGCTGGTGCGGAGTAAACATTGAAGCTGCCAAACTGTTTTCGCACAGACTTCATTGGCCGGTGGCCCGACTCGCTTTTGAGAAAACGTTGCAGCTCAGGCTGATTGCGCAGAAATGGCGACCAGAAAATCTTTTGGTTTCCTGAAACCGGAATGACGGCAAAGCCAGTTGTTTCAGCATTTATAGATTCTGTCATCGCTTTGTATGAATAATCCGCAGAGATTTTGTCCATCTTGAAAATGGCGCAGACAAGTATTTCGTCTTTCTTATGATCCGGGCAAAACCAGTAAAGCCAGGTGCTGCCTGTTCTCGAAGTAAAGGGGACGATGATTCCCTCATCTTTGTTTTTAATGTCGTCCTGACGATCAATTATGGACTTGACGTTCACTGGAAAGCCGCACATGGTGCGGAGACTGACCGCAGCTTTTTCACGATTTTTCTGATTGCATGATTTGCTCATCAGAGGCGCAAAATTACTTAATAAGTTGGGTTCACCAGGTATTGATTGTTCAAATGCCGTTGTAAACGAGTTGTCTGGCTGCTTTTTTATGGCAACTGTCAGATGATGGAGTGGCAGGCTTGGCGCCAGACTTTGGTGATAAATATTCGCGATGGTCTTTGACACATTGCCACCGCCTGTTTCCGGCAGTTCGCTGCGCAGTCTGCGATGAAATGAATTGAGGCGCAACACTACCTGATATTCCCAGTTGTTGCTTACCTGCATTCTTTCAAGCAAAGTTTTTGCGTTCTGGTCTGCGATTTCGACCAGTTTTGAAAATTCACGTTCTCGCGCTGAAGACCAGTCAAACAGCACCAGAAAGAAGGGAATGGCAAGAAACACCCAGGAGGCAAAAACCGACAGTGCTGAAAACCTTCTGTTCTGATTCATATGTCGATTACCTCAAAACTTTTGCTGCCGCTGAGTGGTGCCAGTGCCAGT
>MFYY01000087.1 GCA_001787855.1 Candidatus Riflebacteria bacterium GWC2_50_8
GAAAGTTTTGATTTTTCAAGCATATTTAACCTCGCTGATCCGGGTGGTTTTCTAGTCGGACTCGAAACTGAACTTCTTGAGCACGGCCGTGTCGAACGCGAAGTCAGTGTTCGCAAAAAAGATCAGGCCGTTTTGCGCTGCCTCGTTACCCTGCAATATATAACCTATGACAGCACAAAGGCTGTATTATGCATCATCAACGATGTGACCAGTCTTTTTAAGGCGATCGACAGTCTTGATGAGACCCAAAAACGCTACTGGTCTCTTTTTGAGGCATCGTCCGACGCAATTTTTATTGAGACAATTGATGGCCGCATTTTTGACTGTAATTCAGCGTGCGAAAAAAGCTATGGCTATACTCGCGCAGAATTACTCAGCAAATCTGCGAAAGATCTGGTGCCGGGTGATCTCTCGGGTATGCTCACAGACCTTGAGAGTGAACTCAAGGTAAAGCGTGGCAGTGATCGAAGCGTTTGCCTTGAAGCTCTCGGAGTAAAAAAAGATGGCACCATTTTTCCCACCGAAGTGGCAATAAACCCGGTGAAGCTGGAAGGCCTTGAATGTTTTCTGGTCACTGTTCGCGATATCTCTATGCGACGTGAGGCTGAAATCGCCAGACAACGTTATGAAAAGCAGCTTCTGCAGATTCAGAAGCTCGATAACCTTGGCATGATGGCCAACGGTCTGGCCAATGACTTTAACAATCTGTTGACCGGTATTATGGGCTATGCCGATCTGATGATGCGCGATCTGCAGGCAAACTCGGGCGGACGCGAAAAGGCCCGCCGCATTATCGATGCCGCCCGCCGCGCCGGCGAAATAATTCATCAGCTGATGTCATATACCGGTAAGTTGCCAAGCATGTTTCAGCCGACTTCTGTTTCGCAACTGATCAAAGAAATGCAGTCACAGTTCAGTGCGGTGATTTCTGAAACAGTCTCGTTCAAATACGATTTTACGCCCGGGCCGCATATGTTGAACGTTGATTCGCCGATGCTCAAGCAGGCAATCTTTTGCATTGTCAAAAACGCGATTGAGTCGATTCCAAAGGGCCAGCCAGGAATTCTCGAGATCAATCTTGCCTGTGGTGACGTTTCATATAACGGCCATGAGCTGGGATATTTCGGACCGCCAGTAGAGGCCGGAACCTATCTTAGAATTCAGATTTCAGATAACGGATGTGGCATTGATAATGCCCATTTGCCACGTATTTTTGATCCCTTCTTTACTACCAAATATGCTGGCCGAGGACTTGGTCTGTCTTCGGTGCTTGGCATGCTCAAAGGCCATCGCGGTTCGGCGCTGGTTGAGAGTCTGCCAGGCCAGGGAACCAGATTCTCGCTGTTTCTGCCCTATGATTCGACGCGCAATGTTGACACGCCTGCTGCCGAAAACCATGCAGTTCCCTTTGTCAGCAAGTTTAATGCAGGTACCGCGCTCATTGTTGATGACGAGGAGAGTGTGCGAGATATTTTGTCAGAGCTTCTTCAGGAGCTTGGCTATAAAACCGTGCTTGCCGAAAACGGCCTTAAGGGGCTTGAATTGTTCAAATCGATGAACGTGTCTCTGGCGGTTGCCATCATTGATCTGACAATGCCAGAAATGAGCGGCACCGAACTCGTGCGCGAGATCCGCTGGCTGAACCCTGAAATACCTGTCCTGCTCTGCACCGGCATGCTGTTTGACGACAAAAAGCGCGAACTCGAAAAACTGGGTGTCGCCGCTTTCCTTGAAAAGCCTTTTACCAAGAGCGATCTCGAAAAAACCTTCGTTAAAATCAGGCTCAAAACTGGCCTTAAATAACTGCGCAAAAACAAAACAGCCCGGCAACTCTGCTGACAGAGTGCCGGGCGTTTTGTTTAGTGCTTACTTATCGAATTCAAAGGCAACAATACGGCTGATGCATGATTCGAGTTCAATCGCGCGCCACGGAAACAGGCCGATCCAGGTGCGCTTATTGTTGAGCTTGTCGATGTCACCACCGATGTTTTCAGCGTGAACAATACCGAGTGGGAACATCTTGAGATGCATGACCTGGTAATATTCTTCCTGCGGAAAATATTCGTCCCAGCTTTTGCCATGTGTCTCTTTGAGCTTGGCTTCAGCTTTAACAAACAGTTTGGGGTGCCAGTCGCGCAGAATCGTGTTCATCGGGTGGTCGGCCGAACCGCAGTCGACGCCGATCCATTTGAATTTCATTTCCTGAGCCCATTTGTGAAATTCAGCGTCAGGGCCCGGGTGTTTGACCATATAACGCACTTCGTCGGCCTGTGGCTGATCCCAGCTGTATTTGTGATAGCCAGTGTTTATGATAAGAATGTCACCTTTTTTGATGTCGGCCTTTTTCATCAGCATATCTGGCGAATACAACGAGAAATCGCTGACTTCGTCGGAAATGTCGACGACTACGCCATCGCCACACCATTCTTCGAGCGGAACTTCACCAATTGTGCGACCGTTGGCGCAAAAGTGAATTTCGCCGTCGATATGCGTGCCAACGTGGTTGCTGGTCTTGATGATCTGGCCATTGGCGCCCTGGCCCATGTGTGCGCCGGCAAGGCGTTTGAAATACTGCACCTGAAGTGGCATATAACTCGGCCACGGCGGAGTGTGAATACTCAGTCGCTGGGTTAGATCATACATTTTTACTTTAGTCATTTATACTTTCTCCTTGAGTTTTCTTGCGATTAATTTGCTACGGGTGCTTTCATTTGCGGCAGGAGCAGGTCGCTCAGTCTGCAAAGAGCTGTTTCAGAATTTACTTTCGCAGGGGCATGTGAAACAGCATCCCGTTTTGTCTGCTATATAAATATTACTCATCCTTGCAGTATTTTTCAACATAAGCTTCGAGGGCGTCCTCAAAGCACTTCATCGGCGGGTTTACCAGCCCGGCTCCGACCTGACCCACGCCGGCATTTTTGTGCGCAATACCGGTATTGATCTGCGGCAGAATGTTCTTCTCGCAGACTTTGAGCAGGTTGATGCCAAGCGGTGAGCCTCTGAATTCCATGTTTGGAATCTGAAAAGCCTGCGATTCACCGTCAGTAATTTCATACATTTTGCGGGTAAAATTCATAGCGTCGTTTACGGTGCCGCCAACGAATTTGACGATCGCGGGTGCCGCCGCCATCGAAAACCCGCCGATGCCGCAGGTTTCGGTGATCGCGCTGTCGCCGATGTCAGGGTTGCAGTCTTCCTCGCTAAACCCTGGAAATAGCAGTCCCTTTACAATCTGTGCCGGGCCAGTGAACCAGCGATCTTTGAGCCCGGCTACTCTTATGCCGAACTCAGTGCCGTTCCGGCACATGGTGGTGACAATGGTTGAGCCCTCTATCCATTCAGCAGCCTGCAGCATCATTTTCGCAGCCGGCATGCTGAGATTGAGAAAGAAGTGATCGTTAGAGTGCATGAACTCAAGAACTTTCGCTTTGTCGGCAGTCGGGAAATCTGTTTTGACGATTGCTGGTGCCAGTTCTCTTATCAGCAGAGATGTCGCTGCCTTGTTGCGGTTATGCACTTCGTCGCCCATCTGAAGCGCCTGAGCGATCATGTTTTTCAGGTTAATCTGTGGCGCCAGTGGTATGGCAGCCTTGAGAACGGGTGCCAGCACTGTTTCCATCCATTTCAGGCGGGTGATTACTTCTTCTGAAAATGCGCCGTAGCGAAGAACCTTGCCGAGCCCTTCGTTGAGGGTGCAGAAAGTTTTGCGGCCGTTTGTCTGGTTTTCGAGTATCCGGACTGGCATGCTGGCTGTGCCGACGCCGGCCATCGGACCAACCCCGTCGTGTTCATGCCATGGTGAATATTCAATTTTGTCGGTGGCAGCCATTTTTTCGGCTTCTTCGGGGGTCTTTGCCAGACCCTCATAAATCAGGGCGCCGATAACCGCGCCACGCAGCGGGCCAGACATTTTTTCCCAGGTAATCGGCGGGCCGGCGTGCAGAATCAGGTTTTTTTTCATGCCCGGCACGACATCAATAGCGGTGCCGATGCCTTTTAATACCGGTTGAGCTGCCTGAATGGCATTTACTGCCGTAGCGTTGGCCTGTTGAATATCTATATGCATTATCTGGCTCCTTTCGCGCTTTTTACCTTGCTCTGCCAGTTGGCAACTTTTGTCAGCAGCGCCTGAATCTTTTTATTGCCGCCTGCGGGCGGTCGCCAGTCGGTGTGAACCGTTTCTACTCCCTGCTTGCGCAGGTCGTCAGCAAAGCTCGCTATGCCGAGATTGATTACTTTTACCTTTTTGCCAAAAAAGTCTTTTAACATTTATTTGTTCCTTTCCAGGCAGAGCTGCGCAAATTTGACCATTGCCACATTGGTCGGAAAGACCTTTATGCCAGCTTTTTCGAGTGTTGTTTTCTGCTGCTCGTAATTTTGCGGATCTTCGTGCGTGCCGCAGATGCAGGCTGCCAGCAAAGGCTGTCTATTGGCTTTCTTGCAGCCATTTTTGATGGCTTCGACCATTTCGCCAGCCATGTCAAGATGTGAGCCGTAACCCAGCACGACGTCAAAAAGAATCAGCCCGGCATCGGGGTCGGCAACTTCTTTTTCGATACGCTCGGCGCGATAAGCCGGGTCGATCATCGGGTGCGCCTTGCCGCGGGTAAAGTCGTCATCGCCAAGATCTATGATGCAGTGGCCGGTGCTGCTGTAAACGTCAGACATCTTTTTGCAGCCTTTAATCGGTGTGTTCGAACTTAGTTCGCCGACCAGTGGCTGCAGAATGCGCTGTGCTTCGTCACAAAGAGTGCCACCTGAATACAGCCCTCGCAGAAAGCGGCCGGTCATCTTACAACCAGCTGCTGCTTCAGCGATCTGCGCTTCCGACAATTCTGGTTTATGTTGCTTGTCGGTGCTCAGGTCGCAGGCTTTTATCGCGGCATCTTCGAGGTTGTTCGCGGCAACGAATCCTTCAGCTTCGATAGCCTTCGGGTCGGCGCCGATAAAATAGATGACGATTTTTTTGCTGATGCCTTTGAGTTCGGCATAGAGTGTTTTCAGAACCGACTCTGCCGGCGGTTTTGACAGCAATACAATTACCCTGGTTGCCGGATCTTCGGCGAGAGCACGGGTTGCCATCAGCGTCATTTTGCCGCCGATTTTTTCAGAGAGGTCACGTCCGCCAACGCCTATGGCCTGCGTGATGCCACAGCCGAGGCGATGAATTGTGCTGGTTACTTCCTGCAGTCCCGTGCCGGAAGCGGCTACCAGACCGATATTGCCTGGTCTGACCGCATTCGCGAAAGCGAGCGGCGTGCCGTTAATTATAGCAGTGCCGCAGTCAGGGCCCATGACCAGCAGTTCTTTGCTGACGCCGAGGGTTTTGATGCGCAGCTCTTCTTCGATGCTGACGTTATCAGAGAACAACATGACGTGGCGGCCGGCGTTTAAAGCCTTTTCTGTTTCAGCTGCGGCGTATTCGCCCGGCACCGAAATCAGCACCATGTTGGCATCGGGCAGGCGCGCGGCGGCATCTTCCTGCGAAGATGGCGGCAATTCGGCAGAACCCGATGGCTTTTTGCGCGAAGCAAGACGCTTTTCGACCTCGGTAATGGCCGCGTCGGCGGTTTTCTTGTCAGAAGCCCTGATGCAGATGATCAGATCGTTTGGGGTGAGCCCGTCAAAAGCGCTCTGATACATGCTGAGGCGCTTGAGACTGTCGATGTTATAATCGGTACACATGCCGACAACGGTGTTGTCGATGCCCGGCAGTTTTTTAACCTGCGAGCCAATCAGCATAAGTGTTACCGAGTCAAAATAAGTCTGTTTTTTTATGATAAAGCTGACAACCATTCCAGACCTTGCTCCTTTGTTTCTGTGAGTTTCGCTCTGTTCACGGTGCTGGCGGTGCGCCACGCAGAGTCCTGGCGAACAGTACAGAAAATAATAGAACTTACCGGCTGGAATGGCAATAAAAAATATAGTTGGGCAATTTTGTTCATCGCTCCCAGCAGTATTTGAAGGGTAGAGCAGTTAAATGCTCAGTGTTCACTGATTATTCGTATAGGTGTCTCAGAAGATTATTGTTCCTGGTTGGCCTGTATTT
>MFYY01000088.1:0-5501 GCA_001787855.1 Candidatus Riflebacteria bacterium GWC2_50_8
TGCCAATTCTTGCATAGCCGCCTTCTTCGATATTCGTTTCGGTCCAGTTGGCGCCTGCTGGAGCAGAAATGCTGCTAAAAAGCCACTTGCTGATCACGCCGGCAAAGAAAACCAGCGAAAGCATGACGAATGCCAGCTCGAACAAAAGCCCGCCAGTACGGAGATACGACCGGCAGCGCGAGCTATGATGACAGTTGTTAAACAGAGCAATCATGACAGTGCTATCTTATCAAAGGCCCGCAGCAAACTCCAGCATTAATTAGCAGGCACTGCAAAGATTAAGCCCAAAACAGAAATCAGTTTAATGTCCGCGCTGGCACTTGCGCTTGAACTCGAGAACCTTGCCAAAGCGCTCAGAAAACGGCATCTCAGTCTGCCGCAGGCAATCGCGTTCGACAATTGCCCGAGAAGGTTCCAGAGTGTCAGCAACAACAAGAATCCTGGTGAGCAGCGGGGCATCATCAGCCGGAAAGGTGTGCCAGCGAACAGCATTGACGATGTCCGGGTTTATTTCTGGTATGCGATAACGCAAAAAACCGGCAGCGGCGGCACCATGCGCAAGCATCGGTAGATGACGCTCGGCGGCACTCAGCTCAGTGCGACAAAACTCGGCATATCTGAAAATCTCTGCAGAATCAGCCACTCTGAACAGATCGTGCGACAGCCCGGCCAGCATGCATGTGCGTGGGTCAAGTCCAACTTCCATACCATATTTAACCGCCAACGCTGCTACCGCCATGATATGCTCGATGAGACCATCAGGCAGTCGACGCAACTGCCTGGCGATAGTTTCGAGCCAGCCCTGGTATGGACTGCCGAGACTGGCGTAATGGTTGTTAAGCAGAATATGGAAAAGCACTCGCGGCGCGAGCTGCAAATCGGCAAATTCGTGCTGCTGAATTCTTTGCCTGATGACAGATGCCGAAACTGGCGACAATTCACATTCCGCCCAATGCAACCGCACATTTGCAACTGGCACAACTCGCTCATAACCGGGGCGTTCGACAACAATAAACTCCAGCATACCGGCAAGACGCCTTATCTCGCGCCATGAATGCAGCTCAGTTAAAGAGTCGCCGCCTATAAGCAGAAAGAATTGGTTGTCGGGATATCTCTTCTGAAGCTCTTCAACCGTTCTTACCGTGTATGATGCACCACCGAGTTCCTGTTCAATGTCGCATATCTGCATATCTTGCTGGCCGGCAATTGCCGCCTGTAAAAGTTCGCGGCGGGCCTGATAGTCGAGCAACGTTTCGCCAGGCTTGTGAACAGGCTGAAATACTGGAACAAACCAGATTTCAGACAGTGAAAACTGCTGTTGTGCCGCCATGGCGATCTGAATATGCTGCTGATGAACCGGATTAAAGCTGCCACCGAGAATTCCGATCCTCAAATAAAGAACTCCCGATAGGCGAATTCCATTTCTCCGATGGTAAAGACGTCGTCTTCGCCGGCATCAAGCTCGGCCAGATCATCGATAAAACCAAGTTTTTTGAGCTTGCGGCGAAATAACGCAATAGCTTCGTCGCTGGTAAAATCGGTCATGGCAACCAGGCGCTCGATTTCCGGGCCGGTGACAGCCCACTGCCCCTCGGACAACATCTCGATCTGGTAGGCTTCAAGATACTCGTAAAGCTTTTCTTCTTCGTTACCGGCAATTTGAACCGGTTCACGAAGTTCCTGGAGTTGCTGACAGATGTATTTGAGAAGTTCATCGACACCGTCATGCGTTGCTCCGGAAACGGCAAAAACCTTGATGCCACGGGCTTCAAGAGCTTCCTTGAATTCTGGAAAAAGTTCTCGCGAATCTGGCAGATCCATTTTATTGGCTGCTACAACTACCGGCTTATCTGCCAGTTCCTTTGAAAATTCCCGCAATTCGGCCATGATAATATCATAGTGACTGGTAATGTTCTCCATATCAAGCTGGCTGACATCGACAAGGTGCAGCAGCAGCCTGGTACGTTCAATGTGCCTGAGAAACTGTGTGCCAAGACCGGCACCCTCATGGGCACCTTCGATAAGGCCGGGGATATCTGCCATACAGAATGAGGACAGACCTTCGGGCTTAACGATGCCAAGACTCGGATTAAGGGTGGTAAAAGGGTAATCTGCCACTTTCGGGCGGGCATTGCTGACTGAGCGCAGAAAGGTAGATTTGCCGGCATTCGGCAGCCCAACAAGACCTACGTCGGCCAGAAGCTTGAGTTCAAGTCGAAGATTGAGGGTTTTACCGGGCTCACCCTTTTCGGCAATACGCGGAGTTCGGCGAACGGCAGAGGCAAAACGGGCGTTGCCAAGACCGCCGCGCCCACCACGCGCAATAATGACCTGTTGTCCCTTGTGGTCAAGATCGCACAGCAGTTGGCCGCTATCCTGGTCATAAATTAGCGTACCTACCGGCACCTTGATGACCAGATTTTTGCCAGCGGCTCCGATCATGTCACGCGGCTGGCCATGATCGCCATTGTCGGCCTTATAAACACGAATAAAACTCATCTCATAAAGAGTAGTCAGATCGTCAGTAGCCTCAAAAATCAGATCGCCGCCACGGCCGCCGTCACCGCCGGAAGGACCGCCCATCGGCACGAACTTTTCACGCCTGAACGCAACGACCCCGTTGCCGCCACTACCTGACGATACCTGTATTGTAATTTCATCAACGAATTTCATAGTCTGCGATTATAGCACTAAAACCGCCAACAATCCACAATTTTCGCCGGCAACGCAAACTTCAGATTCCCGGCGGGATTTTGTTAGAGGTGCAACTTTAGCGCTGCATGGCTGAGCATTCATTTCTCTACAGCCAGCTATGCTATCTGTTGAATTTTTGCAAACTACTAATTGACTAAGACTCTGCGCAAGTGCTACTCTCTGCAGTGTTATTTTTTTCACAATTCTATCGATGCACGCGGAGGCTGTTAATGAAGGTCCCTCTTCTTGATCTCAAACCACAATATGCCCAAATCAAAGACAAAGTAATCCCGGAAATTCTTGATATCATTGAAAATCAGGCGTTCATCCTCGGGCCCCGTGTTGATAAACTCGAAAGCGAAATTTCCCAGTATATCGGCACCAAACACGCCCTTGGCTGCTCTTCTGGAACAGACGCGCTGCTTCTGGCGCTTATGGCACTCGACATCGGCCCTGGCGACGAAGTAATCACCACACCCTATACATTTTTCGCTACCGCCGGCTCTATCGCCCGGGTCGGCGCTGTTGCGCGTTTTGTCGACATCGAACCAGACACTTTTCTGATGCGCGTAGACCAGATCGAAAAGGCAATTACGCCAAAAACAAAGGCTATAATGCCGGTACACCTGTTTGGTCAGTGCGTCGATATGAAGCCGCTCATGGACATAGCGAAGAAGCACAATCTTCGGGTAATTGAAGATGCCTGTCAGGCGATTGGCTCTAAATATGATGGAGTTCAGGCTGGGGCATTCGGAGATGTGGGCTGTTTCAGCTTTTTTCCGAGCAAAAATCTTGGTTGCTTTGGCGATGGCGGACTCTGTTCGACCAACAACAGCGCTCTGCAGGAGCGCCTCAAAGGACTGCGCGTTCATGGCGGCCAGGTTCAGTATCAGCATCTGGAAGTCGGACTCAACGCCAGAATCGATTCGCTGCAGGCAGCGGTCATTTCGGTTAAGCTGCCGCATCTTGCGAGCTGGACAGAAGGAAGACGCCGCAATGCAAGCCTTTACAACAAGCTCTTTGCTGGTAACAGCAAAATTATCACGCCGGTTGAAAAGCCAGGAAGATTTCATATTTACAACCAGTATGTACTTCGCGTTGAAAACCGCGATGCACTTAAAGCACATCTTGCGGAAAAGGAAATCGGCTGCTCGGTTTACTACCCGCTGTCACTGCATCAGCAGAATTGTTTTGCCAGCCTCGGCTACCACAAAGGCGATTTCCCAGAATCAGAACGTGCTTCTGAAACTACAATCGCACTGCCGATTTATCCAGAGCTCAGCGAAGAACAGATTCGCTTTGTCGGAGAAACAATCAACGCTTTCACTGCTGGCTGACCAATCTGGATTAAGCACAAGATTCCATTAAGCTGTTTCCTGATAACTGCCGATTACTTGAGAAGCTAAGATAAATAATCAGACAGTTTTTCAGGAGGCGGCAGCAATGGTTCAGGAGAGCCTGATTGAAGGCATTATCAGAAGTTTTCGTAAGAATGCAGGTTGGGCAACCGTAATTGTTGGGCTGTCAGTGATTTTTTCGGTTTTTTTAAACCGCTATATCCCGACTGTTTACCAGAGTGAATCTCTGCTGCGGGTTATGACTACAGAAAATGCTCATGATGTCAGCATCGCTGCGTCAATGCAGGGAATACTTTCGCAGAAGCAGATTATCGCAGAGATTGCTGAAAAAAGCGGTCTCAGCGAAACCGAAATCAAGCGCGAAGACATCATTTCGCTGGTAGACCACGGCCCCGGGCTGGTCATGCTCACCGTGAGGCATGAAAACCCTGTTCTCTTGAAAGAACTTGGCAATGCCATTATCAATGTGCTGTCTGAGCACTTTCTTGGCTACAATTCCGAATCTCAGGAATTCGAAATCAAGGCATTAAAAAAGAAGCTCTCGCACCTCGAAACGAATCTCGGCGAGGTCAGACAGGAAATGACCAGAGCGGCAACGGTTACCACCAGCACTGTTGATGACAGCACCCTGGTTCTTGAAAACCTTATGCATCAGCTCGAAGAAAAGATCGACCTCAACGGCCGACGCCTGCAAACCACACCTAAAGAGGTGTTTTATTACCAGGAAGAAGAGACACCGGAATACAGAAAGCTAAATGAACAGCTTCGCGCCGAACGCAATGAGCTGGCAGAGCTGTTTAAGAACTACAAGAGTAAACACCCGCGCGTAATTGCCTGTCAGAACCGCATTAAAGAGTTTGAAGGCAATCTTAAAAAGACAAGAACAAGAATTCAAAAGAGCAAGCTGAACTCTGAATTTGTCGCGATTTCTGCCGAGATTGACAGCGATCGCGAGAAACTGGCACAGGTTAAATCTGAACTCGAAAAACAGGCTCTATACAAGACAAATACTGTAAACAACAGCGAAAATTCGGCAGAAACGCTGGCGTTACGCATTAAAACCCTTGAAGAACTTCATAGAAAGACGATGATGGCACTTGAAGAGACTAAAATCGCCCATAACACTTCAGCCGGCCGCATCAATGTACTCAAAAAAGATTCTCGCCCACCACAGGCAGTAGGATTTACTTCGCTGCAACGCGACTGCATGGCACTCGCATCAGGCGTTCTGCTTGCGGTATTTCTACTCTACTCGCCTGCCCCGGTTCGCGCTGAGCTGGTTAGCGTTTCTGGCAACATTCTCGCCGGCGCCGTCTGCCAGGCGAATCAACCGGTACTCCTCGCCGAGCCTGTCGAAATAATTCTGGAGGTGCCATCGCTCTCATCAGAACCGCTGGCACTGCCTTGTCCCAGCTCAACCGACTCATGTGAGACAATTTTTGACGACCG
>MFYY01000088.1:5563-17206 GCA_001787855.1 Candidatus Riflebacteria bacterium GWC2_50_8
AATCGCAGACACGTATAGTTCTGGTTGGATCATCAAGAACTGGCGCAGGCAGAACCACCCTGCTTGCCAATACTGCAATTTTGCTGGCTCAGACCGGATATTCGGTTCTTATGATTGATGCGAACTTCCGCAACCCTGAGCTGCATCGTCTTTTCGACCTGACGAACGAAAGAGGACTCTCCGAAGCCCTTCGTGGAACCGACCCCCGTCTTCTGATCAAAGAAACTTCAGTAGAACGTCTCTCACTGCTCAGCGCCGGCATTGCTCCGGCCAATCCCGCAGAGTCACTGGGTTCTCAGGAAATGATCGAGCTGCTCGCCAACCTCAGAAGAAAAGTTGAGATCGTGCTGATTGACACACCGGCACTGCTTGAGTATCCAGAAGCTGGTATCCTGGCAGGCCACACCGGCGCCATGGTCTTCCTGCATCGCGAAGGTGAGCCGGAAGATGACCTGCATGCTTCACGCAAGCTGCTTAAAAGCATGCGCGCTAAAGTATTCGGTTACGTAAAAATCTGAGTATTGCAAAGCAGACAGTCACCAGCTAGAATAACTTCGTTGAACAAATTTCGCGAAGGCTCAAATAGATGCAACTGGACTTGACAACACAGGGGCCGATGATCCTGGCAACTTCGGTTGCTTTTGTAGCAGTCATCACTGACCTGAAGGATGGCAAAGTCTATAACTGGCTCACTCTTCCTGCCATATTGCTCGGCTGGCTTCTCAACCTTTACCTGCAAGGCCTGTCAGGGCTTGGCTACAGCCTTGTCGCCACCCTGCTGGGCATTCTGCTTTATATGCCCGGTGGTGTTTTCGGCCTGATCGGTATGGGCGACGTAAAATTGCTGGGAGCACTTGGCGCTATTGGCGGATCTAACTATGTTTTTACGATCTTTTTGTATTCTTCGGCTTTGGGAATTCCGCACGCTGTGCTGGTGCAGATATTGAATTATGGGCGTAATGCTTTTGGAATGGCTGCCACAAGCTTTACCACCGGTGCTTTTCTGCAAAAAACCATTCATAAAGAGAATAGCGATCAACTGCAAACTGGCAAATACAGGTTTCTTATGGGAATAGATATTTTCATCGCCTGTATCATTGGCTGGTTCCACGTTTTTAACATCACCTTTTAGCTATTTCAGTTCGCTGTTAAGGCTTCACGAGATTAGTCTAATTTACGGGATCGCCAGCTGTAAAAATCCACTTGCAAAATGTACATAATTTTGTACATTGTGTTTCTTGTAAAAAAAATACGCAGTTGTGCCGATTTTTTTTGCCGTTGCCTGAAGTGTTAACCTGTGTTATATTGCGAGTTAAAATTAGTGGCGAGGAGGATCCTCACAAGTGAACAGAAGAGCGATCATCGTAGCGTTGCTGGCCAGTTTGGCCATAGCAATGCTTCTCTGGAGTAAGCTACAGAAGGCCCCAACCGACCAGATAGTAGCCCCCGTTGTACAGCAACCGACAATAATCAAAATACCGGTTGTTGTCAGCAAAAAGGCTGTTGCCGCGCGCACCAGGCTTGAAGAGGCCATCATCAAGGATGCATTCGAGGTAAGAGAACTCATTGCCTCAGCCGTGCCTGATCTGGCTCTCAGCGACGTAGCGTCGCTTACTGGCCGGTATACCGCGGTAACAATACTTCCTGGTGACATTATGACACCGATGCGCCTGATGGATGCAAATCAGATTCCGAACCTTGCGCGGGCCGTTCCTCCCGGAAAGCGCGCTGTATCTATTGCAGTCTCCAAAGTTACATCCGTCGGCGGTTTTATTCAGCAGGGCGACTATGTTGACGTTATCGCCACCTTCAAGCCACGCGGCAGCGAACCAATAACGAAAATCGTTCTTCAGGACATCCAGATCCTTGCGGTTGGCGGATCCTACCAGTTTGCCGGCGGCGTTCCGACCATGACACCTTCTATTATGGCTGCCAAAGTCGAACTTATCACCCTCGCAGTAACCCCGGAAGAGCTTGAAAAGATGATGCAACTTGACTCGGGTACGACGTTCAAGTTTGTTCTTAAAAATCCCAACGACAAGGATAAACGGGTCGTAACCAAAGGCGCCACCCAGCGTTCGGTTCTGCAGGAAATCGGGCACCCGGACTACGTTCAGGTAGCTGCGCCGGACGGAGATTCCTCAGATGCCACTAAAGTCATTATTGCTCCAGTTGATGACGGCAAGGTCGAAATTATGTATGGCGCAACCAATCGCAGAGAAGTATATAAATATGGCGGTCCGGCAGCGTCTAAATACCAGCAGTTGCCAGACAAAATTCCTGCTTACATACCGCCATCAATGGGCTCAGTTGAAGAAACATATTCGGGAGAGCAATCTCCTGAAAGCTCAGGAGAATAGTCATGATTAAACGAGCTATATTTAACCGGACCAGTCTTTTCATGTTGTTTCTCCTTGCTGCAGTCACTACAGGGCTTTTGCAGTCGCAACTTTACGCCACTGAGAAATTGATGATTCCTTTGGGAAAATCGGTTGCCATTCCAGCTCATGGCGTCAAAAAGATTCTCGCAGTCAAAGAAGGAATCGTCGACGTTCTCAACGTATCAGAGGAAGAAATTATACTTTCCGGCCTGGGTGCTGCTCCGGCTGCCACTCAGCTGATTCTCTGGGATATGACCGGTCGCCGCGTTTATGATATCGAGACTTACTCAGAAACCGACATCATCATGTCGAAGTTTGCCTCTATTGTTGGTAACCCGAACATCAAGCTGATCATCTTTCCAGATTCTGTTTACCTTAAGGGTCAGGTAGCAACCGAAGAAGAAAAGAATAGGGCTGAAACCGTAGCAGCCAGCCTCGTTCAGGGCAAGAAAATTGTTAATCTCATAGAGAATGAAGTGTCGGTTCCCTCAATGCAGCAGCGCATCGAAGCAGCCATCAAGCTGCCAACAGTTAAAGTAACTGTTCTTTCACCGAATTACGATGCCACTAACAGTGAAACTGTTCAGACAGCATCAGATACAGGCAAAGTCCGCGTGCTACTGCAGGGAACGGTACAGGATCAGAACGATTACATTCATCTCACCGAAACGGTACGCGGGTTTGTCCCAGGTGAGGATGATGTCAGCAACCTCGTTATCATTGAGAACCCGATTCAGGTTGTCTTTCAGGCATACATCCTGCAGGTCAGCAAGAACAACACCGAAGAACTCGGCATTGAATGGGGCGGAGACAGCACCGGTCTCGGGGCGCTTAAATTTCTTGAAAATGCCAGCAACGACTTTCTTGGCACAGCTGCCGGCGGCGGCGCGCCAGTTCCCAAGTATATGAACCCATTGTATATGAACAACATCAACCGCTTTGAGCGCATCGCTGCCATGGTCAGAGCATGGGAAACCTCTGGTAAAGCCAAGGTTATCGCTAACCCGAAACTTCTTGTTTATGCCAACGCCACCATGAGGAAAATAGCAGCTTCTGGCTGGACCGAAGAAAAAGACGGCACAGAGAGCTCATCCACGATGGAGAATGATGCCGGTCTTGCTTTTGTTGATGTTGGCCAGACAGTTCAGTATCCGGCCAGTATTGATGCTGCCGGGAACCCCGTGTATCAATCTCTGGAAGCATCCCTTAAACTGGTTATCAGAGATATGTATGTCCATAATGGTGAACTTAAGTTCTCGGTTTTTGCAAAACAGGAAGAGCCAAGTTATCTGCGCGGCACCGATGGTCCGCCAGACGTGCTTAACCGCAGCATCATGACTACAGTAAAAATCAAAGACCAGGAAACCATCGTTCTCGGTGGTCTGATCAACAGAACCCATGGCGTCTCCTGGAAAGGCGTACCGTTGCTCAGCAAGCTCCCGTTCATCGGACGCATGTTCAAGAGCAGATCAGTTACTAACAGCGAAAACGAACTCGTAATTCTGCTCACCCCGAAGATCACCAATCGTGACGCTGATCTCGCCGGCAAGAGCAAATTCGAAGCCGTGCCGGTGCCGAGACGCTCTGACCGCCTTGAAAAGCTGCACAACATCTTTCAGGACATCAAATCAAGCCACATTCCGTTGAAAGAATAGTCATCTCGAAGGCCTCAAAGCTCTCAGCGGGCTTTGAGGCCTCCACATAAACTGGAAGTCCAAATTGTCGAACACACCTAGAATAAAACTGCTCATCGCAGACGACATGGACGAGTTGCGCTCGAATGTAAGAAGAATGTTAAATAACCAAGACAACATAAAGATCGTCGGAGAGGCACGCAATGGGCGTGAAGCTATCGATCTGGTTAAAGAGTTGCAGCCGCACGTCGTGCTGATGGACATCAACATGCCTGAAATCGACGGGCTGAAGGCCGCTGAAATTCTGGCTAAAGACTTCCCTAACGTTCAAACAGTGATAATGTCAATTCAGGGCGAGCAGGAATATTTTCGTCGAGCAATGAAGGCCGGCGCCAAAGATTTTCTGGTTAAGCCATTCTCAACCAACGACCTCGTCGATACTATCCAGAACGTCTTCAACAAATGGGTTAAAGACCGACCGGAGCTGTTTGAGAACGAGCCCAAAGCCGAGATTCTATCTTTCTTCTCAACCAAAGGTGGAGTTGGCCGCACAACCCTGGCAGTTAACCTTGCAGCAAGCCTGGTCAGCAAGGGAAAGAAAGTTCTCCTGATCGACGCCTCCCTTCAATTTGGCGACGTCGCCATTACTCTCAATCAGCCAGCTAAACGCACAATTTACCAGCTGGTTGAAACGGGCGAAGAAATTACTCTTGGCGAGATCGAGAAGAACATCATCACGCACGAATGTGGCCTTGATCTATTGCTGGCCCCAAAAGAACCAGCATTTGCCGAAGCTGTTAAAAGCGAACACATTCTTAAAATTGTCGAAGCCGTACAGACTGCCTACAATTACATAATTTTCGATCTGCCACCGAGCATAACCGAAAAAGAACTGGCAATTCTTGATCGCAGCACCATGGTTCTTCTGGTAGCGACACTTGAGATCAGTTCGCTGAAAAATACCAAAATCTGTCTGAAGACTTTTGGTGACATCAATTTTGACCTGTCAAAAATCAAACTTATCCTGAACAAGGACATTCCGAACGTAGGGTTCGGTAAGGAAGACCTTGAGGCGGGCTTGTCGATACCTGTCTATGCAACTGTCCCCATGGAATCAGAGATAGCACAGCGTTCTCTCAACCATGGTGAAGCCTTTGTTCTTAAGTCGCCAACCAGTGCGATTGCCCGCTCAATAATCGGCATGGCAGATCGTCTGGTTGGTATAACCGCTGGTGCACAGACCAGCAAAAGCGCAATTTTTAAAATAAAAGACCTGCTTTTTGGCTCTTAAATTCCTGGAGGTAAACAAATGGGTGGTTTGCTGTCACGTCTAAACGAAGAAAAGAAAACAGAAAAATCCGGCATTCTCGATTCCGCATCAACACGTGAGATAACCGGTTTTGAACGCCTGAAGGATCGCGTGCACACCAAGCTTATCGACGACATGCCCGCCGCGATAATGGCCGAACAAAATGTCGACAAAAAGCGCAACATGTTGCGTGAGCGCATTCTGGCCGTAGTTGCTGAAGAAAGCCCCAAAGCAAACGTTACCCTGGCTCAGCGTGAAATAGAGGCGCTCTCGGCAACATTGCTCGACGACATGATTGGCTTTGGTCCGATTCAGCCGCTGCTCGACGAAGAAGACATCTCTGAAGTCATGGTTAATGGGCCCTTTCAGATCTACTACGAAAAAAAGGGCAAGCTGATTCTCTCTGATATCAAATTTAAAGACAACGATCACGTAATGCGTATCATCGAACGTATCGTAGCCCCAATCGGCCGCCGCATCGACGAGTCAGTACCTTATGTCGATGCCCGCCTGCCAGATGGCTCACGCGTTAACGCGATTATTCCGCCGCTGGCCCTGAATGGCCCAACTGTCACGATTCGAAAATTCAAAAAAGAAGCTCTTGGCATTGCCGATCTGGTCAAGTTCGGCACGCTTACCCAGGATATGGCCGACTTTATCGAAGCGTGCATCAAGGCTCGTCTTAACATCGTCGTATCTGGTGGTACTGGTTCCGGTAAAACTACAACTCTGAACATTCTCAGCTCTTTTATCCCTGAAGATGAGCGTATCATCACCTGCGAAGACGCTGCTGAGCTGCAGTTGCGCCAGCCACATGTTGTGCGTCTCGAAACCCGCCCGGCCAATATCGAAGGCAAAGGGGAAGTTGCCATGCGCGAACTGATCAAGAACACGCTGCGCATGCGCCCCGAACGCGTTATCGTCGGCGAATGCCGCGGCGGCGAAGCTCTCGACATGCTCCAGGCCATGAATACCGGCCATGACGGATCACTGACCACCGGTCACGCCAACACCCCGCGTGACATGCTGGCCCGTCTCGAAACTATGGTTTTGATGGCCGGCATGGATCTACCGGTTCGCGCAATACGCGAACAGATCAGTTCTGCCGTTCATATGATCATTCAACAGTCCCGTCTGAAAGACGGCTCCCGCAAAATCACCTTCATCACCGAGATTCAGGGCATGGAAGGCGACAAGGTCGTAACCCAGGATATCTTCAAATTCGAACAGACAGGTATTGATGAGAAGGGCAAAATTCAGGGACGACTCAAACCGACAGGTATCAGACCAAAATTTGCATCTAAATTTCAGGAATCCGGCATAAAATTACCACAGAATATATTCACCGACACCTCGAGAGGATGGTAAAAACTTGCTACAGATAATTTTCATTGTATTTGCGGCAATTGCAACACTGTTCTTTGTGCTGCTGATGTTCTCGCTGCTCGGCAAACCGCCTGGCGAAGAGGTGCGCGCACGCATGGAACAGTATCTGGTTGAAACCGAACTTGCAGCATCGGAATATCACGATCCAGACGATGACGAAGCGCCGCAGCGTGATGACATTGACGTCAGCGATGACGACTGGGTAAAGGAAAATCGCGGGGCCGGTCAGGGCGGAGCAAAAAAGATACTTGCCAACATGGGCTCTATTATTACTCCACGTGGCATGGCAATACGTATTGCTGCTGAACTCGCTAAAGCAGACTTGCCTCTCAAGGCAAACGAATATGTTGCAATTCAGTTTCTGGCTATTACGCTTGGCCTGACCTTCGGTATGCTGCTTTTCAAAAGCGTAGCAATCGGATCTGTTCTGGCCTTTACCGGCTATTTTGCTCCGGTGATCTGGGTCAAATTCAAAAAATCCCAACGTGTTCGCGACTTCAATGAACAGATTCTCGACACCCTGATTATGCTGGCAAACGGCCTTAAAGCCGGCTATTCTTTCCTGCAGGCGATGGAAATGGTGTCACGCGAAGCTCCAGCCCCTATGGGCAAGGAGTTAAAGAGGGTTTTGAAAGAGAACAGCCTTGGCGTCAACCTTGAAGACACTCTGCGGGCACTCAACGACCGTGTTGAAAGTGAAGACTGGGACCTGGTAACCACTGTCGTGCTTATTCAAAGGCAAGTAGGCGGCAACCTGGCCGAAATTCTCGATAAAATCGGTTTTGTTATCCGCCAGCGCATGAAAATCAAAGGCGACATTCAGACCAAGACCGCCCAGGCAAAGATCTCAGGCCTTCTTGTCGGAGCGCTGCCACTCGGAATTGGCTTTATGATATACCTTATCAACCCTGCGTTCATGATGAAGCTGTTCACGTTCAAAAGTGGCGCCTTCAGAGGCTGGTATGTGCTTATATTCGGTGTATTGTGGGAATGCCTCGGGATGTATATCATCATGCAAATTGTTGATATTGAAGTGTGAGGAAACATAAATGAATGTATTATTTATAGTTGTCGGCGGGTTTATAGTGTTTCTTGTCATACTGCTTCTTTTCCCGTCTGGGAACAAAAGTGACATACAAAACCGTCTGGCTGCCTTTGACGAGGGAATGCCGGCCGACTCGGTTGAAACGCTTCAGGCATCAGAGCTTAACAAACCCTTCGTAGACCGCGTCGTAAGGCCATTCCTTGCGAGAATGGCCGGTAAACGAGATCCAAAGGATCTCAAAAAGGTTCAAAAAGGAACCCTGAAGAAAGAACTGGCTCAGGCCGGTTACCCGGGCGGACTTACCGTAAACGAATTTGCAGTAATTCAAAACCTGTTTCGCGTAATAACCCCTGCAGCAATAGCCGCGTTCTGCCTGGTATTTCTGCCAAAGCTCCTGGCTATGGGCACCGCGATAGGAGCAATATTGGGTTTTCTTGGACCCCGTATATTCCTGCAGCGGCGCGTTGCCGCGCGCCTGCACAAGATTCAAAGACAGCTTCCCGATGTTCTCGACCTGCTCACTGTTGCGGTTGAAGCTGGCCTTGGCTTTGACGCCGCCTGTGACAAGGTTGTCGAGAAAATGCATGGTCCTATTCCAGACGAATTCAGTCTGACATTGCGGCACATGCGCATGGGTCAGGCACGTCGCGATGCCTTTAAAGGCATGTCTGAGCGTGTCGATCATCCCGACCTGAACGGCTTTGTTTCAGCAATCATCCAGGCTGACCAGCTCGGCGTTTCTATTGGTCAGGTTCTGCGCATCCAGTCTGAGCAGCTGCGCGACAAACGCCGGCAGCGTGCCGAAGAAGAAGCCGCCAAGGCTCCGGTTAAAATGATGATTCCACTGGTATTCTTTATTTTCCCGAACGTCGGCATAGTTATCGGCGCCCCGGCTGCGTTTCAGATCATCGAAGAGATGAGCAAAGCTAATATGCCAACCTGATATCGTGACACAACAAATGAAAATAACCAATACAAGAGATAACCGCATGGTCGCCGACCGGGTAAAAGTCGCCGACAGCTTCTGGCAGCGGTTCAGAGGCATGATGTTGTCGCCCGAACCCGCCGAAGGCGAGGGCCTGCTGTTGTCACCCTGTAATTCAATACATATGATGTTCATGCTGTACCCTATCGATGCAGTTTTTCTTGACGCCAGCCTTAAAATAAAGGCGCTTTACGAAAAATTACCGCCATGGATCGGCTTCTCGCGGTTGCATAGAGATGTGAGTTCTGTTCTTGAACTTAAATCAGGAACTATCAATAAAACTGGAATCAGGATTGATGATGTCCTGAGAATGGAGAGGACAGAATGTTGACAAACCAAGGTAAATCTGGTGCCCTCAAAGGAGACCGAGGCATGAAGGAAAAATATTCTATGTTCAAATTTGTTTTCGCCTCATTGGCATGCTGCCTGCTGGCCGCAGCAATGATCACCGGTTGCGGTGGCAGCAACAACCCGTCAGGCCCCGATGGCAGCACAACAGTTGCAGATTCGGGCACGGCAACAGTGAACACAAGCACTGGAACCATAGACGGCAGAGTTATCAGCCTCGGCGGTGGAGGAACTGTTGACGAAATCCCGGTCCTTCTCGAGCAGAACTCTGTTGTTGTAGCACAGACAAAAACAATAACATCCGGCGGCTATTACTTTGACAAATTGCCATACGGTATATATGTGATAAGAATTTTATCTTCCGCATCATATAACCCGGCAGCCGCAATAGTGAACCTCAACGCAAGCACTATTACGGCTCCCGATCTCCAGCTTGTCAGCACTCTGTCCCTTGGCGACACGCCCACAACGAATATCACGGGCGTTTTTACCGCTGCACTTGACGGAAAAGGTCTGAGTGTCGCCCAGCTGGAACTGGACACTGGCTACAAAACCGTTACCGATGCTTTTGGCAACTTTACGCTGCCTAACGTCGCCAGCGGTCAGAGAAAACTAGATATTACCAAGCCCGGCATGGCAGATTATTCAATATCTTTTATTGTAGAATCGAATGACGGCACCAATGTCAGCACAGTAGCCTACAATGGCGTAGACTATACTCCAGTAGCAGGAACCACCAATCTGGGGAACACTCCTCTCAACTACACTCTTGCGAACTCCACGATGATTACTGGTACAGTATTGCAATACACGAAGGTAGGTGGCATTCTTACTGCAACTAAGACAGCTGTTCCAGGCTTCAACTTTGAAATCTGGATGGCCCCAGATGGAACTGCCGCCCCCTATACCAAAATAAGTACTATTGTTACTGAAGCTGACGGCAGCTACAAACTGGAAAACCTGCCACTGCTTCCTCGCACTCTGCTGGCTGTTGCCTCAGGTACTGTAGCATCTGCGACATACAAGACCGATGGAACGCTGGTCGAATACATCCTTACAAATTCCACCACACCATGGAGTACCAATGAATTCGTGTTCACCGCATATTATGCAGTGATCGACAGCAAAACCACTGTCATGGATATCACACTGCCGACTTTTGCTACCTGGTAAACACAAAAAGGGCCCGCTTCTTCTGGAAGCGGGCCTTTTTCTTTTCATGGGGGGAGCTCGATTATTAGATGCAGCTCTTTCTATGCTGATGTAATGCTTGAAGTGATTTCTAAATAGCGCCTGCAAGAGATCTTTATGAGTAACACTGAGTGCAATAAAATTCATGTTTGTTTGAGCACGGTTTTTGCTTATATTATAAGTGAACGTTATTGCCATAAGGGGGCAAAGCCATGTCTGGTAAAAATTTATTGAATATGCGCCGGGGCGGTGCGCTTGTTATGACCGCGCTTTCGGCCATTTTTATGTTGGGAATGACCGCTCTGGTAACCGATGTAGGTTTTCTATATTATAGCCAGTCCCGCCTGCAGACGGCAGTTAATGCCGGCTGGAAAGCCGGCTACGACCGTATGCTTGAGGTCGTCAAAGGCGGATATGTCCCTGAAGCAGGCGGCACCCAGGATAACGACATCCGGGCGCACATAAGTGAAGTTATGCAGCAGAATGGCATCTCCACTGCCGGGCTTAAATCTCTGGTAATTTCTTATACCCCGCTCGTTCCACGGCAGTTTCCTGGTTACTACCTGAGAGTCGAGGCGACCCAGAACGTTGGCCTTTTCTTTGCCAAAATCGTGAATTTCGCGACCTCAGATGTATACGCGTCCCGAGAGAATCACCCCAATGATATTGGACAGGGTGTTGTGCCTCTGGGTGTTCCCCATGGCGATGTTATTGATGAAAGCAGAAACACCTTCGACTTTCATGAATTTGTCGATGCTGAAGGCTTTGTTGAAGGCAAAGAATACATACTCAAACTTGGTGCCGGAGGCGCAGGCTCCAGCAAACCCAAACCGGTTAAGACAGACCCGGAAGCTATTGTAGAAGAAGATCTGCCGACTTTCATCTATATACCGATGAGTAATGCCTACCTGAATGAGGTAGCAGCAGCGGTCCCGGTTCTCACTGTTGGGACAGATTTTCCCAGTGTAACACAGACTGAAGCCGGCTATCTGGCAGCCTATGGCGCAATATACAACTGCCTCAGACACCCGGGCAATCCAGCCGGTAACGTTCCGGTCTACTGGCTGCTCGGCTATAACGGCGGCGCTTTCCTGGTTTATGACGCTATTGCCCTGCGTACACTCCTCAGCAGCAAAGGCGTGAACTATGTCGTTATCAATGATATCGACGCCCAGACTCTTATAGACACGGTAACAGATCACAAGCAACTCTTCAACCAGCCCCGCATTGGCATTCATACCAACTCGGCCACCCCGGCCACCACTCAGTTAGCATCCCTTCTGGTTGCCGCCGGAGTGCGTCTCAGCGGGCAGGTAGATGGCGCCGGGGATGCAAATATAGTAACCGATGCCGAAATAGCAGAC
>MFYY01000088.1:17235-30456 GCA_001787855.1 Candidatus Riflebacteria bacterium GWC2_50_8
GATGACCGACGAAGACATGACCGGCTACGGCGGCGGTTGCTCCCACCACAGCCTGCCATGTTCTCATTTCCTTTTTCTGGGAGGATTTGGGGCGGTCTCGCCTGTCGGCAAGATCCCCGATGCTGTAGGAAAAATGTGTTCTGGATGTCGAGCTGACTTTAATCTTGCCTCAGGGACTTGGAAAGTCGGTGTAACTCCAGGCTTAAAATGCGTACATCTTGCAGGGGAAGTTGGAACCCGTTGTGCTGAAAGAGTTCACCAGACAATTGATGATACTCCCTTCTATTGGGGAAGCACCCCCAATAATAAAAATGATCCAGACAACCCGATCCTGATCTGCGGAACTAGCGCCCCGACGCAGTGCTATGAATTCATCGCTAAAAATTCAGCTCTCGGGCAGAAAGCGCCATTCTCCCTCCCATACTTGTATTCGCAACAGAAATGGCAGGTCGCTGGAAAAATTCTTGACCATGTCGAAGGCGGCGGGCACATCTTCGCCGAGGGTTTCGCAGCAGAAACAATGGATCTCGCTCTCTGGCAGATGAATGGCATGGGCTCGTTTCAGGACTGCCTTGCATTTGCTGGCATGGCACTGGTCGATTTCCCGAGGCGCCTCCCCTATATCCGCTTCACTGACATTAACTGCGTAGCAGCTGCTGTCAGCGCTGCATTCACCATTGCCAACATATATGACCCCCGCAGCCAGAACCATGTAGACGCTCCAACGACAGCGTTAAGCAACACCAATGCATTTAACACAGGCTTTGTGGCAACAGCGGCAGTAGTTCTCGGCAGCATGGATGCTGACTACGCCAAATACCTGATGGGCGCAGCCGGCACCGGCGAATACTGCTATCTTGCCGGCACTGCCAACACAGTTCCTTCCAAACGACTGATTCTGAACAATATCCTCTACTCATCTCTAAGCGACAAGGCTGCGAAATACTTTGTCGTTGCAAGACAGAAGGGTGGCAACTACGGGCCGCTCGACCCTGACAACTATGTCGGCGGTGGTGCCAGCGATTACAGTGACCGCTTCATGTTCGGCTTCGATCAGCCACTGCAATTGTGGGATCGCATTATCGGTGAAAGCGGTAACATGCGCGGCCCGACCGACCAGGCCGTTGACTATCGACTCGACCCTGACAACCCGGCAAGCAGGTTCATCATTGTGCCGATAACCGATGTTCCGCCAGAAGTTCTGGCTGTACAGCCTGTTGATACTCTATACGCTCTTTCTGGCAAAGACCACCCTGACGGCGAGTATACTCCTGATCAGGCAAGTTTTACCGCATCCATACGCGTTATCGGCTTTGCAATGTTCGAACTGGTAGATGCCAATGACTCAGATGCCGACGACATCGGTGATTACCAGGTGGGGCAGGTGAGAGGAAAGTTCGTGAAATATATTATTGACCCACGAGAGGTTGCCGGCATGGATCCGTACGTGCAATAAATCATGATAAAGAAGTTATAAATATAGAGTTCCTGACCAACCAACCAAGGGGAAACCCTTCTCGAGCGCCCGCCGGGCGCTTTTTATTTTTTGCCGTACCTCTTCGCAAGGAGCTTTTGCGGCCAGCAATTGCATTTCCCAAAACATGATGGGGCAGATTTACCTCAATATGGGGTAAATTTTCCCAGTCCCATAAAAATTATTGTCAATAAGACTAACCCGCTACTCACCGGACTGGTGAACGCAAGGATGTTCAAACAGAGTCTCAGCCACCGCGATTATGCTACACTCAGTAAGCCGCAGGGCCTCTCCCTGACTGCTTGATTCTGGATAGCTGCGAAATCCGTTAATTTTCTGAAGCTTTGGGCATGTTACCAGTAATTCGAGCACACTTGGCCGCGCGCCGTTCCCGTGACGGCTGAGATGCCCACATCCGTGTGGGCACGAGCAAGAAAGAGGATAAAATAAAATTGGGAAAGAAGGAAACAAAATGAAGTGCATGGTGTATCAAAATCTATGTTGATTTGTTGTATATTTTGTATAAAATGATAGACTTATATTGTGAGCATGATTTTTGCTAGTTAATAGCAGGGGGAGTAACAATATGTACAAACGCAGAAAAACAAAGGGTCAGGCGATTGTCGAAATGGCCATGGTTTTTCCGTTCTTTCTGCTGATCGTGGTCGGCGGCATAATCGACTTCGGCTTTGCCTTCTATAATTATCAAACGCTGCAACAGATCGCCAACGACACCGCCCAATGGGCCGCAGAATCACTTAAAGACGTTAACGATACTGGCGCTATCGTAGAATATGCTAATGGCATGCGACCAACCTGGTGGACTGGAGCCTATACGGTGAGTGCTCCTACTGTTACCACCCTACCGCTGACCGGTGGCACAATGATTAACGTCGGTATAACTTATAATTCGCCGGCCTATACACCGTTTTACCAGACCATGTTTGAGGCAACCACCGGTAACACTGGAATTAATCTTGCCGCGGCCGCGTCTTACAAGAGACTTGAAACACTTAAGCGTTACTGACAGGAGATTCCATATGAAAAAAGGCTTGAATCGCGGCCAGGCTCTTGTTGAAATGGCGCTGGTACTGCCGATATTCATTCTGATCATTATCGGAATATTCGACTTCGGCAGGGTTCTGCATTGCTGGGGAACCCTCAATTATCAGTGCGTCAGAGCCGCCAGGGCGTCAACCCGTCGGATCAATCCTCTGCTGACCGGCAGTATGATGATCCCTTCGGCCTTCCCTACACTGCCCGAAGCAGCCTCAGTGTTCAATTATTATCGTTCACCGATGATGGCAGCAGGCAACTACCTCGACCAGAATACCGCTACATACAAAGATGCCGACGGTAATGATGTGACTGTGCAAGTGCTTTTTTCTCAAACCGGCATTGGCACCAGCACAACAGACGTCACGATCAGGGCAGCTTACACGCTTGATTTGATTACACCACTGATCGGCCAGCTTGTCGGCGGCGAAAACAAACCGGGCGCAATCACTATCCACGCCTATGCCATAGAGTCAAAAGAATAACGCTTATTAAAAAACTCTTAACCAAGGGGGGCTGTTCCAGCTGGAACAGCCCCCCTTGGTTTTCTGACCATGCGACTGCTTCGGAGACCGAAGCCTCCGAAGCCAATCACTGTTTCTTATTCGGTGAGAGCTATGGCTTCAATTTCGACGAGGCAGTCGAGCGGCAGCTTGGCAACCTGAACGCATGAGCGGGCCGGTGGTGCCGATTTGAAGCGGGCGCCATAGATTTCGTTTACTTTGCCGAAGTGGCCAAGGTCTTTGAGAAAGATCGTACACTTGACCACCTTTGAAAGATCAGACCCGCCGGCCTTTATTACCGCTTCGAGGTTATTCATTACCTGTTCGGCCTGACCTTCGATGTCAGTTGCTTCGATTTTGCCGGTTTCGGGCACTATCGGCACCTGACCCGAGGTAAAAAGCATACCATTGATCTTAACCGCCTGCGAATAAGGGCCAATGGCTGCGGGAGCCTTGTCAGTATTTATAATTTGTCTGTTCATAACTTCCTCCTGTTGCACTTACTTTATTTGAGCCAATAACCCAAAGACTGTCGGCTCATCAATAACAGATTCAATTATCCAACACAACCACTCTGAGGTCAATCTGCAGATTTTTCCGAACAACGTTATGAATTTGTGAAGAGCTGACGATATTTTCTGAGATTTGTAGCGCGCATATTTTTGCGGGTGATTGCAATTATGGGCGTAAAAGAGGTAGAATTATTCTTGAATTAAAGGAGTTACGAATGAGAAGAACAGCCAACAGACTGTTGCTTTCAGCTATGCTGGCCGGCCTTATCGGCGTCGTTGCCCAACCGCAGCCAGCCCAGGCCGTGCAGGAAATCAAGGAAACCTTCATGCTGTCAGGTTTTCTTGGCGACAACTACGACTACATAAAGAAAATCCTCAGACATTCGCAGGAAATGCAGCACGAAGCGAGACCGTTCACGGTAAAACGCCATCGTGAGCGCTACCGTTTCGAACCGGGCGACAAACACCCCCGCGAAATCATGATTCTGGCCCGCAAAATGTCGGCACGTTTCAAGCTGATCAATGGTGTGCTCTATCACACCGAAATTCCCAACCGCCTGCAGCTGTTTAACCAGATGCTCGAAACCGTCGAAAGCATGGTTACTTTCAGCAAACGCGCAATCAGGGCCAACAGAGACTACAACTACGCATTGTATCTGGCCTCTGCCCAGGGAATCGAAAAAGAAATATTCATGATCAATGAGCTGCTTAACAGCCTTGAGCGCTCGATCAACGCAAATATCGTCGAAACTGACGCTCTGAAAGAGTCCCTGTAAGCCTTTTCAGGAAAAGAGGAAAGCATGAAATTTTCTGCCGGCTGGTCGAAGAAACTATTGAAAGCTTCACTGCTGTTCGGTCTGCTTTGCAACCCGCTGACCGCATCAACTCCGGGGCCGATTACTGCGAAAGAAAGAGCCAGCTCAATGATTCAGGAAGGCCTGAACCACCTGCTTCTCGAGCAGAACAAGCAGGCAGAAGAAATGTTTATCAAGGCCAAGTCGATAGACCCCTATTCAGAACAGGCCTACAACTTTCTCGGGCTGATCTACCTTCAGGAAGGCCTGTTCGAAAAAGCTGAAGACATGCTGAAAAGGGCAGTAGCTATCGAGCCCATGTATCCCGAGGCGCTGCGCAATCTCGGCAAACTCTATCTACGTCAGGATCGCTTTGACGAAGCCGCTACCTACCTGCGGCGCACCCTGGCATTAGATGTTAACCAGCCATATACCTGGTATCTGCTGGGTATGGCGCAATATTTCAGCGGCAAGATAACCGAGTCAATAACCTCTTATGAGAACGCGTTTTCAATGGAGCCAAACCTGCCGGTAGAAGCTCACTACAACCTTGGCGTGGCTTATCATGAGACATCCCGCTATCTCGAAGCAGTGCGCTCTTATGAAGAAGTTCTCAAACAGGAACCGGCCCACATAAATGCGCTCAACAATCTCGGACTGGTCTACTCGATCCTCGGCGAAAAGGATCGCGCAATCGATCTGTTCAACCAGGTCTTAAAGATTGACAACGGCAATATCAAGGCCAGAATCAATCTCGGCAACGTATTTTTGAGCACACGCGACCTGGTCGAAGCCGAAAAGATTTACCGCAGCGCGATTTCTCTCGACCAGAGCGACATCAGCCCACGCCTTAATCTTGGCGTTGTCTATTACGAAAAGGGCGATTTTGCCAACGCCCGGGCCGAATGGGATAATCTGCTTAAAGAAAATCCTGATAACGTCAGGGTGCTCTCGGTAATGGGCTCGGCATATCTGGAACGACGCGAATATGACCTGGCAATCGAAGTGTTCAAGCGCATGACCGAATTGATGCCAGAGAACGGCAGCATTGCCAATACTCTTGGCTACCTGCTTGCCGACCAGAACAAAGAACTGCCTTTTGCCAAAGGACTGGTTGAAAAAGCGATCGAGCTTGATCGCCCCAATCGCGCCACTTATCTCGATTCACTTGCCTGGATCGAATACCGCAAGGGCAATTTTCAGGAGGCATGGCAGATACAGAATCGCGCAATGCGAATCTTCGGGCTGGCCCACGAACCGGTGTCCAGCGAAGTTCATCTGCACATGGGCAAAATCCTCGAAAAACTCAAAAAACTTGATGATGCACGCACTTCTTACGAAGCTGCGATTAAAAGCAATACTGACGCTGCATCGGTAAAAATTGCATCAGAAAGCCTGAATCTGCTGAAAGACAAGCAGTGACCAGCCCCGAACCCAGAAAAACCTGTCATCGCGAGTCATCTTCAAGATGCCGTGGCGATCTCATTGAACAGAGGGACTGCTTCGTCGCGAAGCGCTCCTCGCAGCAACGGTAAATTGCATGAGTCGCAATCTGGTATTTTTGCCGGCAGCCGTTGCCAGCTGGATTCTACTTTATTTTGCCGCCCTTTTTTTTCCACCGGAAGCCGCTTTGCCTCAGCAGATATCGCTGTTCATCGCCGCAACAATTCTCACACTGGCCTCGGCACTTGTAGTTGCCGGCTTTTCGCGATTGCATCTGCACCGCAACGTTTATCTGCTCATTGGCATGATTGGGCTGATCGCCACGATATACTGCGCAAAACCCCTGGTCAAACGCAGTCAGTTGCTGAACGACAGCGGCGACATACCAGGCCAGGTGCTTTTTTCAGTGGCTGAAATACATGGCCTGCAGGGAAACTCTGAAATACTGCTGCTCGAGCCCCGCAACGAAGTATTCAAGGCAGTCAACCGTCAGCTCAGCGAAGAGTTTCCAGAATCAGCGCGATTGATTCTGCTGCTCGCACTCGTTCAGCTGACACTCGCTTCCGGCATCGGACTCTGGATCGGACAGGGCATCGAAGAAATCGCCCACCTGCTGCCAGTCGCCATAGTGGCGACAGTTGCCGATATCTGGAGCGTCTCTGCGGGTGCGACTGCCAAAATCGTCGTTTCTTCGGCAATTAATTTTTTCCTGCTCCGCTTTCCATTGCCCGGCTACAGCGCCATCCCTTACCTGATCGGGCTGACCGATTTTCTTTTCTTCGCCGTCTTTTTTCAGGCGGCAGTGCGCTTTAATCTTGGCGTTAGAAAAAACGTGCTGTTGCTGTTAAGTTCCTTTTTTATCGCCGTTTCAGCCGCCATATTCTTTGCAACCGGCCTGCCGGTACTGCCCTTCATGGCAATACTTTTTATTGCCGGCAATTACAGCCGGTTGACCATGAAAAAAGAAGAAGTCAGACAGATTTTTCTGTTTGTGGTATTTATAATTATTGCTTTCACACTCATCAGCAAATTTGTAAATTAACAGGTTCAGGGAGGTCATAACATGATTGGTTTTCACAAAATGCACGGGCTCGGCAACTGTTTTATTTTCTTCGACGAATTCAATCAGGATCTGTCGTTCATCAAAACTCCCGAAAAAATCAAGCTTCTTTGTACAACCAGCCATGGGCTCGGCTCTGACGGTCTCGTTTTTATCGGACCGCCCCGCGATGCCAAGCATCATTGCCGTATGGAAATGTTCAACACAGATGGCAGCGAAGCCGAAATGTGCGGCAACGCCATACGTGGCGCCGCCATGCTTTTTGACCGCAAGGCCCTTGGCGTAGCTCCGGTGCAGATTGAGACCCGCAGCGGCATAAAAGAAGTCAGCTTTGTAAAAGTCAGCGATGGCGAGTCTTTTTACCGGGCGCAGATGGGCCAGGCCAGCTTTGACCTGGTGCGCAGCGGAGAACTGGTCGGCGAAGACAAGCGCAAGCCGCTGATCTGGAACTCGCTGACCTTCGAACCGGTTTATGTAAACGTCGGCAACCCGCACGCTGTCATCTTTTTGCAGAATCAGCTGACTCACGATGAAATGAAAGCAGCCGGTGCCTGGCTGGAAACCCACGCCAACCACCCACGCCGCATCAATGTTGAATTTGTCGATGTTCTTTCACGCAGTGAAGCCAGAGTCAATGTCTGGGAACGCGGCTGTGGTATGACTGCTGCCTGCGGCACCGGCGCTACAGCAGTTGCCGCCGCCGGCATGCAAAAAGGCCTGTTTGACAAAAAGGTAACCATTCACATGCCGGGTGGCGACCTGGTTATCGAACAGGATGCGAATGCGCTGATGTACATGACCGGCCCGGTTCAGGAAGTAGCGATCGGCCAGATTTCTTCAGGAATGGCGCATCGCCTGAGTCGCGCATGAGTTTCGCCGATGAAGCACTGCAGGCAGTGCGCAAAACGCTTGAAGCGGTGCTGGCCGGAAGGCTGGCGCCGCAATTAACTTTTGCCGATCCCCGCTTTAAAGAACAGTGCGGTATTTTTGTAACCCTGAAAAAACATGGCGAGTTGCGTGGCTGTATTGGCCTGATCAGAGGTGTTGAACCGCTGGCTGAGGCAATCAGCGAAATGGCTGTAGCGGCAGCAACTCATGATCCGCGCTTCCCCAAAGTGCGACTGGATGAACTGGCAGATATCGATATAGAAATATCAGTTTTGACACCGATGAGCAAAGTTTCAGATATTTCAGAGATAAAAATCGGGCGAGATGGTCTGCTGTTGCAGTATCGTGGTCATTCTGGCCTGTTGCTGCCGCAGGTGCCGGTAGAATGGAACTGGGATGTCGAAGAATTTCTCGAAAACCTGTGCCACAAAGCAGGTCTGCCACCCGGTTCGCACCAGGAGCCCGGCGCGGTTCTGCTGAAGTTTTCGGCAGATATTTTTTCAGAAAACAGGCGCGAGCAAGTTTGACGCTTCCCTGAGGGCGTGTTACACTTAAAGAAATGGCCTGCGGTGGCCGGTAAATTTGAGGACGGGAGAAAGCGATGAATCGACAGGGCTTTGCTTACCTGGTAGCGGTTTTGATTCTTGGTTTGCTCGCTTTCATGGGCCTGTTCCTCGCTCAGAGCAGCTCGGCCGAATACTCGCAGGCAGCCATCTCGGTATATCGCACCATGGGTCGTCAACTTGCAGAAGCCGCTGCCGACGAAGCCTATGTGATGATCGAAGAGCGCTTCAAAGACAAAACAGATACAGGCTTCTTTCAGCAGCTGCTCTGGCAGGCTTCTGGATCGCAGACTCCCAAGGGCGGCGGCTCTACTGGCCTCAACCCCACCCTGCTGCATGATTTCACAGATCTCAAAGACAAAGTAACCCAGACCATGACCCTGAAAGACTACCATATGACCAGGGCTGGCTTTACCATCTAAAAAATTCTGCCAAATATCAAGGGATGCCGGCCGATTCCGCAGGGGCCGCTCGACAATATCGAATTGTATCATCGTTCACCCGACCGCAAGGACGGCTTCGATAACCATTATTCGCGCGACTGGTATCTGGTCATACAACTCGACATAACTATCGCGCTGCAAAAACAGCGCAAGTTCAAGATAGATTACACGATTTCACGCGATGTCAAACTGCTGAACCTGGGCCCGATCGCCCGAAATTACACGCTGTTCAGCATCAACGGGCAACGCATACCGACCGGCGATGCGGCAACTATCCAGGGCAGACTGCGCCAGGAGATGAACTCGCCGGTTCGGCCAGGCGGCAGGCTTATTCTGTGGAACATGCCGTTTCAGTCCCGCGTTTACATGCATGGGCCGACAATTATCAACCTCGAAAACCCTGAACTGGCGGCCGAGCGCCAGTTTGGTGGCGGTTACAATATTTATGACCCGAAATACCCGCAACCTGGCATAAATCAGGCCTTTCAATACAGCGATACTTTTTATGGCATGTCTTACCTGCCAACCATGGGCAGAGCTATCTTTCCGTCAAAAACACTGTGGGACTCAATCGCAGTCTGGTGGCGGCCGGGCAAAGAACGCAAATCAGATGAAATTGCCAACCGCGACACCTATCTTGGTCTGTTTACCGACGAGACTGCTTACGGCGGGCTGTTACCACACCGCAACCGCTCTTTTACCGAAGTTCTTGGTGATATAAGCTCTCGTGGTATCCAGGATACTTATTTCCGAGGCACCAGCGTAACCCAGAAGTTTCTGCCCGGTGGTCCCTTCTGCCGCACACCCTGGAAATATGTCAGCTCAACTTTGATGGCTGAAGACCGCTATCTGCCCAACAGCAATGCTGATTTCAGCGGCGCGACCGCCAAAATTTTTCCAAAAGACGACCTGCATCTGCGCATCGAACACCGTTGGCTCGCAGATGACGTCAAAGCCGCAGAACAAAGCAAAATTTACGCCAAGGCCTTCAAAATCAAATACAATAATGTAACCAACAATATTGGCGAAAACCCGCCAGAAGAGCTTATGGAATTTTCGTTGAGCTATTACAACGAATCTGATCCCGAAGGATTCCTCGGCAAACTGGGTTATTCGCTGTCTTCAATAGGCGAAAGCTTCTGGCGCTCATTTACCATGCCATTTGAAGCGATCACAGTATTGGCTTCCCCGCTGATTAACCGAATCTGGCCTGGCGAAGACACAATGGTTTCGGCCGCAGCCGAACAGGAATTTAAAAACCTGTTCCCCAACAATTTCAAATACAACTATCGCGGCATTGTAACCCGCAAATTCGTCGATGAGAGCGAAATCCCGCGCGACGCCGAAGGTCGCTGGCTGCTCAACGGTGTCTACTGGCTTGATTCCTGCCAGATCGACAGCTCGGTGACCTATGTCGGCACCGGCACAATCATCGTCTCGAAATACACACCCGACCGCCCTTTCAAAATCAAGGGCAGCATAGTAGCGCTCAAGGCCAGCGACCAGGTTACGCCGCTCGGACACCTCAATATTTTCTATAATCCCAGCGACGAAACTGTCTCAGACACCACAGACAGAATGCTGACCATTGAGGGCAGTGGCAACATGATCGAGGCCAGCGTCTACTCATGTTATGGCGTCAGAACGACTGAAGGTGACGTTCTCGATATGACTAAAGTAGGAATTTATCCGGATCGCCCTACCAACGAGTGGGATAAGGACTGCCTGAGCAAAATCAGCGATGCTTCCAATGTAATCTGCGGCAACTATGTAAATCTTTACATGTGCAAAGACAAGCAGGAAGGCGACCTCTGGATAATTCACAATTTTAACAGTCCGTTGTATTTTGATAAGTACAGCACCGGATACAAGGCGGTACAGGTTAAAATCGATGAAAACGAAGAAAATCGCAAGGCTTACGAGCTGAAGGTTCATGAATTCTTCATGAGTCCTCGAATCATGCACGTAGCAAGCATGGGTGGCAGCGGAGAAGATGATGAGTAATAAACGTGCCTTTACGACACCAGAACTGCTGATGACGATAGTGGTGTTTTCATTCGGCCTGTTACCACTGATCGTGCTTTTTCAGAGCAGTCACAAGCAGACCGCCCAGGCCAAAAACCTCATGGTTGCGCACAGCCTCGGCCGCACAATGATCGCAGAAATTCGCTCACTCGGCTTTGAAGTGCTCGAACAGGAAATGCAGAGTTCGCGGCTTAACATTGTTCATACCGCAAAACCGGTAGAGGGTTCTTTGGTGAGCAGCGACGCTGAAGCGACCGTTTACCCGGAGTATTACAAGAGGTTTAACACCAGTGTCAAGCTTGAACGTGCCAGCACTGACCAGAACAAAAAAATACGCGTAGAACTTGATATAGAATGGAAAGAGCCCAATCGAACCTTTAACCTGGGCTTTGGAACGGTAGTTGGAAAATATGGTAATTAAAATCAGATCACGCGGCTTCACTCTGACCGAAATGATGGTCGTTGTCGTCGTTGTTTCGATGATTATGGGATATGCCTGGCATTTCTTCTTCAGCGGCCGCGAGACCATGCGCCATACTGTTTCGCAGAGCCAGATACAGCTTGACACCCGCATTTTTCTCGATAACCTGGAAGTTGAAATGGCCTCGTGCTATGCATTCTCAGAAGTCGACACCGCAAATAAAAAATTTGCCTTTTACGCCTTCACGTTCACACCACCGCATCTGGACGATGTTCTGTATGACACCACCGGAGTTCCTCATACTACAGGCAAAGATAGTGACTCGTCTCTGTCGATGGTTAAGTATGAATACCAGTGGCAGCCAGACGGAACTGTGCTGAAAAAACGCACTCCCGGCATGCTGAAATTTCTCCAGGAACCAATGAGGTTCACCGAAAGCACGCCGACCGACGTTCGTTACAGCAGCATGGAAAAAACCGTTCTGCGTGATATTGCTGACTTTGAAGTAAAAGCTTATTCGCAGAAGCTGCAGCGTGACGGCGAGTCTTTTACTCCGGTTGTCGAGCCGATCACCGCCGAGAAAATCAAAGAGGCAGCCTTTATCGTTCTCAGGATTCACACAAAAATCGACGAGGGCTCTGAGAAAAGACGCGATGAAGAGCTGGACATCGTAACCAAGTTCTACAGCAGCATAAAACTCGCAGAAGTGGCAAATCCTGGGCATTTCTCTTCTACTGACAGTGACGGCAGGTATTAAATGGAAGAAAAACGCTGGCCAATAATTGGCATAAGTCTGTTGATGATACTTCTCATCTACAGCTTCCTCACCACGGTTTTTAAATCCGACCAGAAACGCTTCAGTCACGATCGAATTTTCGTCGACTATTCGGACTACCGCCACAACAGCAAAACGGAACCAGTGCAACGAACCACGGCACACGCACCGACCTATCGCCATCCCAATGCCTACAAGGCCGCCCAGGAAGCGAACGAAATCAAGCGCACCATGTTTCAGAATGTGATGACTGCGACTATCAGCACTTACAACACGCACATGAGCGAAGCGCTAAAAAACACGCCATCACCGAGTGCGCAGTTCCCGAAGCCGGTAAAAAATCAGCAGTATGACCAGATAATCGATCTTTCAATGAAACCGCAACCTGAAATTCAGTCAGGCATGCAGCATTTCGCATCCGGAAACTACCAGAAAGCCTTGGAACTGTTCAATTCGGCGCTCGACAAGGTCGACGCGATGGATGTAAAGCACCGCATCGACCTTTTCAGCATGATGGCCGAGTGCTATTTCAAGTTGCGCAGCGACGACGGCTACATTCAGAACAAGATCCGTCAGGTTCGCATGGAACGCCGGCTCAAGCAGGTTATTCAGGCAACCTTTCCTGAGAAGGCCGACAGCATGATGGCGTTCGACTGGTCTACCACCCAGGAAGCGTCAAAGCAACTGCTGCGCATGCGCTCGCTCGCGGCACGTTCCGATTCGCCGCAGATGCAGGAAATGCTCAAGCGTGCTGAGCTTGACCTCGAAGTTTCCCGCAAAGTCAGCCAGTAAACGTTGATTATTGCCGGCGCGACCTCTCGTTGAATTGTGATAACAGACCCAATTTGCAGGCGATAAAAAAACGCCCCGTTACCGGGGCGTTTTTACTGTCTGGTAAGTTCTGGCTCAGTTCTCGGCCGGGCCTTCCATACAAGCCTTGCGGGAAAGATTAACGCGACCCTGAGAGTCGACTTCGATAACCTTTACCTGGACTTCGTCGCCGATGTTAACAACGTCTTCGACCTTGTTAACTCTGCGATGTTCGAGCTGGCTGATATGAACCATGCCTTCGATGCCTGGCAGAATTTCGACGAAAGCGCCGAAGTTCATGATTCTCTTCACCTTGCCAACGTAGATTTTGCCTACTTCGGCATCTTCGGTGACCTGACGGATCATGAAAACAGCTTTCTCATTGGCGGCCGCATCAGGGCTGATAATGAGAATGCGGCCATCGTCGTTGGCTTCGATCTCGACGCCGGTTTCT
>MFYY01000088.1:30467-34422 GCA_001787855.1 Candidatus Riflebacteria bacterium GWC2_50_8
CTGGGCCGATAACGTTTCTGATCTTTTCGGGGTCAATTTCGATAGTGACGATTCTTGGCGCATACTGTGAAAGCTCGGGGCGATGAGTCGCGATAGACTCATTCATCTTGCCGAGAATATGCAGACGGCCTTCTTTTGCCTGTTTAAGGGCATGCCGCATGATTTCGAGAGTTACGCCGGTGATTTTGATATCCATCTGCAGCGCGGTAACACCGTGAGTGGTACCGGCCACCTTGAAATCCATGTCGCCGAAGTGGTCTTCGTCGCCGAGAATATCACTGAGAACCTTGTAATTTTCGCCTTCTTTGATCAGGCCCATGGCAATACCTGCCACTGGAGCCTTGAGCGGAACGCCAGCATCCATCATTGCCAGACTGCCGGAGCAGACTGAAGCCATTGACGAACTGCCGTTGCTCGACATGATTTCGCTGACCATGCGGATGGTGTAAGGGAATTCAGCAGGAATTACATGTCTGAGAGCACGTTCAGCAAGAGCGCCGTGACCGATTTCACGGCGGCCCGGTCCGCGCATTGGCTTGGATTCGCCAACCGAGAACGGCGGGAAGTTGTAGTGCAGTAGAAAGCGTTTTTTATACTCGTCGTCAAGACCGTCAATAACCTGAGAATCTCTGCTGGCGCCGAGAGTTACGATGCCAAGAGACTGGGTCTGACCGCGATTAAACAGGGCCGAACCATGAGTACGCGGCAGGAAGCCTACTGCGCAGCTGATCGGTCTGATATCGCTGAGACCGCGGTTGTCGATGCGGTGGGTGTCTTCGAGAATCATCCGGCGCATTTCGGTATAAATGGCCGATTCAAGAATTCGCTTGGCAGCCTCGTGCTTTTCGCCGGCAACTTCTTCACCAAATTTGGCAACAAGCTGTCGATTGAGCTCTTCATCAAGGAGTCTGAATTTTTCAACTCTCTCGATCTTTTCGGGAGTGCAGAGAGTGTCTTTGATGCTTGGCAACAGAGACTTTACAACTGCTTCGACTTCGACTTCAGGTGCGGGCTCATGCACTACGGTTTTGGGTTTTCCGGCTTTGGCGGCCAGTTCCTTTTGCGCGGCAGCGAGCTTTTTGATGTTGTCGTGAGCGAAACCGAGAGCTTCGATGAGTTCTTCTTCAGAGACTTCAGAAGAACCGCACTCAACCATGGTTATAGCTTCAGAAGTACCAGCCACGATCATTTCAATACTACTGGCTTCAACCTGGTCAGGAGACGGGTTCAAAACCAGTTTGCCGTCAACCTTGCAGACACGAACGGCTGCGATAGCTGAAACCATAGGAACTTCTGAAACCATCAGGGCGCAGCTTGCCGCGTTCATGGCAAGAATGTCAACCTGGTTCACCTTGTCATACGACAGAACATAAGAGACCAGCTGCAGGTCATTGTGATAATGTTCAGGGAACATCGGGCGCAGCGGTCTGTCGATAAGACGGCAGGTCAGAATTTCTTTAGTGGTCGGGCGGCCTTCGCGCTTAAAGAAACCACCGGGAATTTTGCCGGCGGCATAGGTTTTTTCTGAATAATCAACGGTCAGTGGCAGAAAGTCACAACCTTCACGTGGTTCTTTGCTGGCCACAACAGCCGCAAATACCACAGAGTCGCCGCTTCGAACCACGACGGCACCAGAAGCCTGTTGCGCCAGTGCACCGGTTTCGAAGGTGATGGTAGGGCTGTTTAATTCACATGCTACTATTTCAAATTTCTGCATTGCTTCTCCTTAGCGGCGCAGGCCGAGTCTCTGAATCAATGCCTGGTAGCGCTCGGCGCTTTTGTTCTTGAGATAGGCCAGGTGGCGTTTGCGGGCGCCGATCATCTTGAGGAGACCGCGGCGTGAGTGGTGGTCTTTGGGGTTTTTCTCAAAGTGAGAAGAAAGATTGTTGATTCTTTCGGTGAGCAGGGCGACCTGAACTTCAGGTGAGCCAGTGTCTTTGTCAGACAGTTTGTAATCTTCGATTACCTTTACTTTTCCTTCTTTGCTGATAGTCATGGAAAACTCCTTTGATACAAGTTGTAGAACCAAGCATTACCACATTGGGTTAACCCTAGATCTACATACGCGCAAGATTATACCACATTACAGACTGGTGGGCAAAGAAATAATGTGCGACGATGTTGACAAAAATGTGGCGCTGCGCTATTGTGAGGCAGGAAAACGGAATTGTGCCGTTTTTCTTCATATCGGGCGCACATGCCCGCGCCGATTGGCTGCCAAAGCAGCCCAACAACAAGCTTTAAGGATTATAAATGCAAACTGTTTCCATCGAAAAAATGACCTATGGCATAGATTCTCTCGCGCACGCTGACGACGGCAAAGTAGTCTTCATACCCTACGGCGCACCAGGAGACAAGGTCAACATCAACGTTAACGAAGACAAGAGCGACTACCTGCGCGGCGACATACTAGATATTATCGAGCAATCGCCTGATCGACGCACTTCACCCTGCCCGAATTTTCCAGAATGTGGCGGCTGTCACTGGCTGCACATGAAAACCGAAGCGCAGCGCCGCGAAAAAGAAGACGTTCTCGACTTTATTCTCAGGCCGCTTGCACCAGGTCGCATCTACCCAATGGAACCGCTGCCAGAACGCGGTTATCGCAACAAAATGGAGCTGAAAATTGCTATTGAAGGTGAAAAAGTAATTCTCGGCAACTACAAATATCGTTCGCACGAAGTGGTCCCCTTGCGCGGCTGCATTGTACAGTGCCCGGCTAACCTGACAGTATATGAACAGCTCGACGCGCATATGAACAATCCCCAGCAGCGCGCACTTGCCGAGAACACCAAGGGGATCGTCGTCAGAACGCTCGATCCGCAACAGCACTGTGCGTTTTATCTGAACACGCCGCCGACCCAGGACATGCTGGTTTCGATGCAGGCGTTCTTCGATGAGACCGAGACACTCAGCCGCCTCGAAGCACACTCCGACATGGGCAACCACCTGACCCTGGTGCGCGAAAAGGGCATGTTCAACTTTATGAAGCGCAACTGGCGCATTTCGGTAAATTCTTTCTTTCAGAACAATCTCGAAGGCGCCGAGGCAATACTGCACACGCTGATTTCGCTTTATCAGGGCTATCAGCACAAGGGAAAACTGATCGACCTTTACTGTGGCTGCGGTACC
The DNA here is from genome assembly GCA_001787855.1 of Candidatus Riflebacteria bacterium GWC2_50_8. Lineage (GTDB taxonomy): Bacteria > Muiribacteriota > Ozemobacteria > Ozemobacterales > Ozemobacteraceae > Rifleibacterium. The sequence continues at coordinate 33,600 of MFYY01000088.1, forward strand.
CAGACGTTTCTTCTCGAATCGATGTTTGAAGAAGTCTACGGTGTCGAAAGCAACATTTCGTCTTACCAGGATGCCCTCGCTTTTCAGAAAACCCGACCAAGTTCGCGGGCAAAGTTTATCTGCAAAAAGGCCGAAACCATTTTCAACACGCCGATGACCAAAGGCGTAATCGCCGCACTTCATCTCAACCCGCCACGCACCGGCATTTCGCAGCGGGTATTACGCGGGCTTTCAGGGATTAAGCCAAGAATCATCACTTATCTCTCATGCAACCCGATGACCTTCAGACGCGATGCCAAGGCAATCCGGCAAATGGGCTACAAGCTCGAAAACGTCTATTCATTCGATCTCTTTCCCGGCACATTTCATATGGAGACCCTGAGCTTTTTCATCAGAGGGCAATAAAACAAGTGCTGAAACCCCTGACCGAGCAGCAGAATCTCAATCGCATACTGATTATCGAAGACGAACCAGATATCAGCGATTTTCTCTTTGAAACCCTTTCATTGGCAGGTTATGAAGTAAGTCAGGCTTACGACGGCGTCGAAGGTCTTGAAAAAATTGCCGAGTTTAAGCCAAACATGGTTCTGCTCGACATCATGATGCCGCGCATGAACGGCCTCGAAGTCTGCCGACACATAAAAAGTACCGAGAGCACGCGGGCGACTCGCGTCATATTTATTTCGGCCAAGGGCTCTCTCGAAGAAAAACTCGAAGGTTTTCAGGCCGGCGCCAGCGACTTTATCGTTAAACCATTCTCAAGCAGCGAGTTGTTGGCACGTATTGAGGCCCATCTGCGGATTGACACTCTTGCACGCGATCT
>MFYY01000088.1:34454-36289 GCA_001787855.1 Candidatus Riflebacteria bacterium GWC2_50_8
TTGAGCACTCGCCGGACGGAATTCTGCTGTTCTCCGACGACAAGAAGCTGTTGTTCGCCAATTCTCGATTCAAATCGATGATTAACATTAAGAGCGAGAGTCTCGAGACCGGTGCCTCCATCAGGGAACTCAGCGAAATTTCGCCGCTGTTTAAAGAAGTCGGCAGCCTGGTAAGAAAAGTTCAGGAAACCCGCCTGATCGTTACCCGCACAGTCGCCACCAACTTTCAGCGTCACCAGCCGTCGATTCTCGAAATTCGTGGCATACCTTCTGAACTCCCCGGCTCGCGGGTATCAATGGTGCAGGTGGTCCTGCGCGATGTGACCGAGAAACACAACATGGAGAAGCTTCTTGCGCGCACCGAAAAGATCAACTCGCTCGGCATTCTTACTGCCGGTATAGCGCACGAGATAAACAACCCGCTCACCGGCATTTCAAATGCCATTCAGATGCTGCAGAAAGACTCGGTAAATCTGCAGAAGCGTCAGGAAATGCTCGACCTCATACTCGCCAACATCAGCCGCATCACCAGAATTATCGATGATCTGCGTGTTTTTTCACGTCAGGAACGCCTCGATTCCGACAGATTCGACCTGATCCCGGTTATCGAAGAAACCCTGAAACTGCTGCGCTACCAGCACGAAAACAACAGGGTCGAGATGCAGCTGCAGCATGATGGCAGAAGATACCAGATTGAGGGCAGCAAAAGCCAGTTTCAGCAGCTCATGGTCAATTTGTTACTCAACGCCACACAGTCGATTGACGGAAAAGATGGACTGGTAAAGGTTGAAGTCGCGCAAGCAAGTCTGCCGGTGCCTTCTGCCCAGATCAAAATCATTGACAACGGCTGCGGCATACCTGAAGAACAGCTCGAACAGATATTCGACCCCTTTTTTACAACAAAGCGCGACTGGCATGGCACCGGGCTCGGGCTCGCGGTCTCACACCGCATCATCCAGTTATTGAAGGGCACAATTGCGGTTGCCAGCAAAACTGGCCAGGGAACGACCTTTACTCTGACTCTGCCGCTGCTTCCTGCAGCCTGAATCGCTCGCCGGCGAACTTGCCGAGTTCTACAGCAAAATCCTGCCATTGTGGCTGTTTTTTCAGCATGCGCTGACCAGTCAGCCCCATTTTACGGGCCTTATTGCACTGAACAAATGCCTGCCGCATGGCGGCAGCCAACCCGGCCGGCTTGAGGCGTCGCACATTGACTGCCGGCGAACTGGCATGCAGCTCACCAGGTTTTAACTGCACCGGCTCGGTCTCAACAAGAAACGCGCACTCGGGCGTTATCGCCAACTGCTCGGCAAGATAATCCGGCACCACCACCGGCAACGCGCAGGCCATGGCCTCTTTCACGCTCAACCCGCTGTTAAACGACAGGCCAGCCGCGACGAAAAGATCTGCAGAAGCCAGAAGCCCCGAATATTCGCGATCGCTCAAAGTCTCTTCGACAACCGTGACCTTGGCAAAGATCTGACTGAGCGCGCCAAGCTTCTTGCGCAAATCGGTGATTTCATAATCAAAATTCTTCTTGATTTTGGGCAGATGCGTCAGCTTGATCAGCAGCTCAACTTTCTCAGCTGGCTTGAACTCTTTAATATAAGCATGCAGCACATCTTCGAGTCCCTTGCGCTTGAGCGGACAGCCCGAAACCATGATGCGAAACACGGCCTTTTCCTTGGCGTAATTCTTTGGACAGGGAACTCTTGGATGAAAATTTCCGAGATTGACCGGCAGCGGGAAAACGCCAACGCTGTCGCTCTTTAAACCGGCCTTGCGACAGAGATCGGCATGTTGCTGCGAGGGAACCCATATCCTGGTCAAATGTT
>MFYY01000089.1:0-6088 GCA_001787855.1 Candidatus Riflebacteria bacterium GWC2_50_8
CGCCGAGCACAACCAGATAGCGATTGTCGGAGAGGGGAAACACGTCAGCGTAGTCACCACCTACGTCAGTAGCCATTTTGTTGTAGATAACACAGTCATATCCCGCTATTTCGGGGAATTTTTCTGGAATCAGGCATTGTTGAACCGCTCCGGCCAGCAGCATTTCTTTGACCTCGACCATCATCTGGTTAAAAGTATCGCCGAGTTCGCCAAGCTCATCCTGACTGTTGATTTCTACGCGAAAATCAGTGTCGCGTCGTCTCAGCGCTTTCATGCCGAGATTCAGCTCACCGATCGGCTGCAGGAAATTCTTTGACAGAAGAAGGCCGGTCAGCACTGAAATTATAATAATCAGCGCCATGCCCTGATAGATCTGAATTCGCTGACTGTCGATCTGGTAGTCGATTTCTGTCTGAGGAAAAAGGCATGAGACAATTGCTCCCTTGAGCTTGATGCCGGGCAGACAGGCGGCGAGAAAATGTTGCCCGGCATAGCTGATGCGGCCGGTTTCAAGAGTCTGGCTGATTTCTGTGAGCTTGACCAGTTTTGCCAGATCACTTTCGTTCCTGGCGTCTTCAGGAGTCCAGTTTTGCTGATCCGGAAAATAAGCGGCCAGTGTCAGCGCCGTATTGCCAAGACTGTAGCGCTTTTTCAGGACTGAATTCAGAAAGTTCTCGACGTTAAAATGAATTCTGGTATTGCCCGAAAAAAAAGCCACGCTGCCATCGGCATCTGGATAATAGTTCCAGTACCAGTAGAAACTCGATCCCTCAAATTCCATTTCAACGAGACGCCCCGGCTGTTCGTAAAAATTGCTGAAGCCAAGTACCGGGTTTTCCATCATGTTTTTGAGTATGAAGTCAGACTGGCGCAGCTTCACTTTGTGTTTGGCAAACTGTGACGGCATGTGTCTTTCCAGACAGATAAGGCTGATAATGCGGTTGATTTCCTTAATACGGTCGTTTGATACACCGCGTGCCGTCGAAAACAACTGCTCAAGCTGAATGTTGCGTATGTCGAGATGGTTAAAAAAGTTTTCTCCCTCCAATGGCACTCTGGCCTGCTTACGCAGAAGTTTGTCGTTATGCTCCCAGTCATCGGTAAGCTGGTCATGCCATGTATGGTCATGGTAAAGGCGTTCATAAATGGCGAGAATCTCGTCTTCCTTGTTGGCGAAGTCAGCATCAATCTTGTAAAGAATGTCCTGCATGCCTTTGCGGGCTTCGTTTTCCAGAACGGTGCGGCGGTCGTTGAGCCCGTTGAAACTGATCATGAAAAGGCCGAGAACCGGCAGATAGACAGCAAATACAAAAATAGCGATGAGCTTGTAGCGTATTGAAACCCGCATGCTTTCGCCGGTATGCAGGTTGCGCAGCAGAATGGCAAGACTGAAAAGCAGCAGCAAAACGCTGAAGGCTGCGGCCAGCAATTTGAGACGGGTGTAATAATTCAGGGAAAGGCGCTGTCCGAAATAGAGCTGGAAATTGCGAAAATTTACCCGGCGCCAGAGAAAATCATTATGAATTGCGATGCTCTGTGTTCTGCTGTAACCGAGTTTTATGACTTCGGGAACAATCTTGGCGAGTTCAGGTTTGGCCTGGCAGCTGCCATCTGTAGTTACAAAAAAGATGGGCGATTCTTCGGAAAAGGCCTTAGTTACCTGCTCGCCAAGATGACCTTTGAATTCAATCTCAAGGTCGAGAAAAATCAGAACACCGCTTTTATCATCGCTGTAAGCCTGATTTTTTTTGTGATAAATCAGACCGGATCTCTTATAGTTGGCCACCGCATGGCAGACATCGTTGCTGTGCTTGATTTTGCGCGGATGAAAAAAACGTCCGACCAGCATGCCAAGGTCACCACGGCGCTCACGAAACTCGCCTTCGTAACTGTCATCATGGGCAAAGCGCCAGAGAAAATCGATGCGGGCTTCGGTGTCTTCCGGCGCCAGTCCGGTTTTAAGCATTTTACCGTTCTTATCGAAGACATAGACATAGAAGCGCTGAGATATTCGATTAAAAAGGTTTTCAGCCAACTGCGCAATTTTTTTTTCGTCAAGGGCTGGCAGGGCAAGTATGTCGTTGGTCAGTTCGCGGAAATGCGGCAGAAAAATATGCTCGGGATCCAGTTGACGAACCATTGATGATGCCCGGGTTTCGACACTTTCGGACATCTGCTGTTGCCAGCTTTGTTTAAGGTGATCAACGACATGCAGACAGAGCAGCAGCGAAAAAATTACCGGGGTGGCTACCAGTAAGCCGTAAATAAGCACAAATCTGGCGAATTTGTGTTGTCTGGTTTCCAACATCAGAGCCTTTCACATCTTAAAAACAGGGGCTGCATGCGCCTGCTGGCGAACGCAGCCCCTGCGGATGTCATACCGAATTACTTGCGGGCAGGTTTTTTCTTGTCTTCTGCAACTTTGGCTTCTGCAGCTTTAACTTCGGCGGCTGGCGCTTTAGTTTCGCCAGGAATCATACCGAGAGCCTTTTTAACCTTGAGCACGATTTCGCCAAACACATCAGGATTGTCGCGCAAAAACTGCTTGGAGTTTTCACGACCCTGACCCATTCTTACGTCGCCGTAGGAATACCAGGCGCCTGACTTGGTAACGATATTAGAGTTGTCGGCGATGTCGAGAACTTCGCCTTCGCTCGAAATGCCTTCGCCGAACATCATATCGAATCTGGCTTTGCGGAACGGCGGAGCGACCTTGTTCTTGACTACTTTTACTTCAGTGACGAAGCCGGTTGCCTCTTCGCCTTCCTTGATGGCATCTTTGCGACGAATGTCGATACGTACCGAAGAGAAGAATTTGAGAGCGCGCCCACCCGGTGTGGTTTCGGGGTTGCCGAACATTACACCGATTTTTTCGCGGATCTGGTTGATAAAAATGCAGACACACCTTGATTTGCTCACTACCGGAGTCAGTTTGCGCATTGCCTGTGACATCAGGCGGGCCTGCATACCTACTGTTGCATCACCCATGTCGCCGTCAATTTCGGCTTTGCTGGTCAGTGCCGCGACCGAGTCGAGAACGATAATGTCGATGGCATTACTGCGCACCAGCATCTCAGTGATTTCGAGAGCTTCTTCACCGCTGCTTGGCTGGGCAATCAGAAGATTCTCAGTGTCAACGCCAAGCTTTTTTGCATAAGAAGGATCAAGGGCATGTTCAACATCGATAAAAGCAGCTTGTCCGCCGGCTTTCTGGGCCTGGGCAATCACGTGCAGAGCGACTGTTGTTTTACCTGAAGATTCTGGTCCGAAGACTTCGACGATACGGCCACGTGGCATGCCGCCAACGCCGAGTGCGTAGTCGAGAGAGAGAGAGCCGGTCGGAATTGCTTCGACCTGCAGGTGGCGGGAGCTGCCAAGTCTCATGACTGCGCCTTTGCCGAACTGTTTTTCTATGGTGGAAATTGCGGTTTCGAGTGATTTCTGGCGGTCGGGGATCTGTTTGGTATCAGCCACTTTGAAAGTGCCTCCTGAAAATATTTTATCTAGTTTAGCACATTACAAACAGCAAAACCAATAGCCGCAACCAAAAAATCAGAAAACATCATAGAACGGCACTAAGAATCCCGCATAAAGCCAGGAAGCGTGATTTTTCTTGTAAATTGCGTTGGGGCAGGGTATTTTGTCGCTATCTGAGCGGGCAAGAGGTTGTTATATGGTTAGCAGATCGTCGGTGAAGATCCTTGGCATGATGAGCGGAACCAGCGGTGACGCCATAGATGGCGTGCTGATGTCGTTTGGCCGGGGTGGCGCCGGCGAGTTACTGTGGTTTGACAGCTGCAGTTTCAGCCAGGCAGAGTTTACACGTATTCAAAAGTTGATGCGCGAAGCTGATGCCAGAGATATTACCCTTGGGGCTAGTTACATTGCCGAGCTTTATGCCCGCGCCTGCCAGCAGTTTTTTGCCGCCGGGCATGAAAGGCCGGATTACATAGCGGCTCATGGTCAGACTGTTTATCACCACCCACAGCCAACCGACTGGGATGGAATCCCGCTTACCGGCACTCTGCAGTTGCTCAATGGCAGTTTGCTGGCACAGAGAACCGAAATTCCGGTTATCTGTAATTTCAGGGAGGCAGATATGGCGGTTGGCGGGCAGGGTGCGCCGCTGGTGCCGTTCGCGGACCTTCATCTGTTTGGAAAAAAGGCGAAGCGCGATCTGATGCTGCTGAATATTGGCGGCATGGCCAACATCAGCGCGATCAGGGCCAGTCGGCACCCCGAAATGGTTTGCGCCTTCGATACCGGGCCCGGTAACGTACTCATGGATGCCGCAATGCAGAGGGCTGGTCTCGGCAACTATGACCGCGGCGGTTGTCTGGCGGCATCAGGCAGCAGCAATCGCGACACGGTTGCGCGATTTCTTAAAGACCCGTATTTCGCTGCGCCGCCGCCCAAATCTACCGGTCGAGAATACTTTAATCGCGAGCGTCTTGCTCAAATTGAGTCCTGGCAGAGCACGGCGTTGTCGCCGGCCGATCTGCTCTCTACCCTGCTCGATATCACAGTGGAATCGATAGAGATGGCGGTCAAAGCTCTGGCCGGTCACATAAATTTCCCGGCTGATCTGGCCGTTTCCGGGGGTGGTGCTCTCAACTCTGAGCTGATGCGGCGCCTGGCTATTAAGCTTGCTGGTATTGCCGATGTCAAAACCAGTGAATTTTTTGGCGTGCCGGTGATGGCTAAAGAAGCCATGGCTTTTTCGGTACTTGGCTATGCCTTTGTCAGGCGTCTGCCTGGCAATCTGCCTGCCGCTACCGGTGCCAGTCGGGAAGTCATACTGGGTGAACTGCACCCGGTATGAACCTTCAGCCGTTCAGCGGGAAAATTCGAGCCGGGTTATCTGATAATCAACGCTTTCAGCATCTGAAAGACTTATGTGGTCAGGAGCTCGAATGACGATATCCTTTGACTGCTGCTCATACAGGCGACCGTGTGGCAGCAGCTCTGCCGTAAAACTTTTGTCGCCGGAAACTCGCGATTTGACCGTGATTTTAAGCCAGACCTGGGTTATTTCGAGATGAGTCAGATTCAGGCAGTTCACGTTAAGTTCGCGCAGGTGAAGCTGAGGATCAATTTCGAGCTTTATAATCTTGTTCAGGGCGCGGCTAAAAAGTTGATCCCACAAGATTTTATATGGAGAATCAGGTTCGAAGTTGTTGGCAAACTGCTGGTGAAGCTCGATCAGTTCTGCAAAAAACTCGCGGTTTTCCATGACAGTGGCTACCGGCAGCAGCCAGCCCGGCTTTTTATTGTGATAGAACAGGGTCAGCGCGGTTGCCAATACCTCTGGCTCCCGCTCAGGAAAGGCTGCTTTTTCAATCAGCGATTCGATACTGTTGCTGCCATGGCTAGCCGGCAGCGTAGCGCTGGCTATGTCTGATGGCGGTTTGATGCGCATTGCCAGGTTGACCCATTCGCGCAGAGATACAGGTGCTACCGAGTCCAGCACCATGAATTCAAAATAGCCAGGGGCATTGGTTCTGAAAACTCTGCTGATGTAGCCCTTGTCGCCGGACACCGGAAAGATGAAGCCACGGTGGTGAACATCCCAGCGGGCCTCGAATACTCTGCCGGTTATGCCTTCGGTTGCGAAGAATTGTGCTTTAAAAACCAGACGAACCGGGTGCCATGTTGCCCGGAGAATTGTCTGCAGAAACAGCTGCATTGAGCTCGGCATAAACCATCGCGCAAAGCCGGTTTTGGTAAACTGAATGGCGCGTGCCTCTTTCTGTGCCAGGATAGTTATCTGCCTCGCTTCACGCCGCGATGAAGGCTTGAAGTCGATACGGTCACGACTGATCTTGGTCGGTGTAAAGGCTTCAGGAATTTTAAACTCGGTTTCGTTGATCGTGACCTTGTAGGTGGCACCTACTTCTCCGGTGCTGACCAGGTTAATCTCCTCGGGAGCCTTGAGAAATACTTCTTCCGGGAGCTTTAAGGTTTTGCTGTAATGGTCGCGGGCCAGCATCGGAATAACAACGAACAGCATAAAGGGAATGAAGGTTAGAACCGCAATAAGCGCGGCTTTTTGCCCGGGCGCTAAGCCTTCTTCTTCGTCAGGCTGCCA
>MFYY01000089.1:6130-9317 GCA_001787855.1 Candidatus Riflebacteria bacterium GWC2_50_8
ACACCTTCAATAACCGGACTGTCAGGAAACTTCTGCTGAATTGTGCGGTAGACTTCGATGGCTTCTTCAACTCGGTTCAGAGCGGTTAAAACCTCGGCGCGTATATATAGCATCCGGTCGAGCAGAGGACTTTCAGCGCTGCCCGACGGGTGGTTCTGCAGCAGTTCGAGTGCTGTTTCCCAGCGGTCGCAGTTGATGTGGCTGTTGACATCCATGTAGAAGGAAAGTACATCCGGGTGCTCGAGATTCTGCGAAATCAGTTCTATTTCGCGTTGTGCAGCATCTGTGAAGGCATTCTGGCTGAATTCAAGCACGATTTTCTGATAGATGTCGAGAGCGCCCTTGAAATCTTTCAAAAACTTGCGCGATTCAGCGAGATAAAAGAGACTTTCAATAAAGGCGCGTGAAGAAATTTCGCCGGTCGAAGACGAGATTGCCTGGTTGTAATAGTCGAGGGCCTCAAGATACTGCCCGCAGTGAAAAGACCAGGCTCCTCTGTTCATCAGAATGTTGTAATGGTTGCCATCGGTGAATCCCTGATGGGCAAGAACCAGCCGGTCTTTCTGAAGCTGGTAAAACTCAAGGTGATATAACTCGGGAGGTCCGAAATCATGATAGGAAATAAGATGTCTGGTGCAGACTGCCGGCTGATTACCATGTGTCGAGACGAAAACTTCGCGGCAGATCAGCGGATTGTTTTCGTTCTGGGTTTCGGGAAAAATTTTGCGGAATTCTGAATCTGTGCTGTAAATATGCATGATCACGTCGATGCCGTCAGGATGGCGCAGCAGAGCGATTAGTTCTACGTTTCCATCAGCATCGAGGTCATGCTTGATCAGGTCGGCAGGCAGCAGACCATCATAAGAATCGATTACCTGAAGCATGCCACCGGGTTTTTTCAGCAGAAGCTGCGTGGTTTCAACCTGGTCTACCGAGGTTTCTTCGAGCAGTATTTCACCAAGACCATCAAGCTCGATGCCGATAGAAAGCTGCTTTTCCTGCGCGGGTGCTGTGGCTGAAAAAAAGATCATCAGCATAACCGTGCAGGCAAGAGCTTTTATTTTCATGCGCTTTCCTGCCTTGCAAAAAAGCTTTCAACCTGTTTGGTCATCAGTTTGACTGCTTCTTCAGCAAGTTCATCAATTTTAATCGCGCGACTGCAGCCAGAGGCTGGCACATGCCCGCCGCCGCCCATTGCTACCGCTACTTCCTTGACGTCGATGCCGCCACGCGACCTGAATTCGCAAAAACTCATACCGTCTTCGCGTTCGAAGATCACGACACTGGCGTAGGTGTCGCTCATCGACAGCAGTTGATTGAACAGGCCACTGCCGAATACGTTGCCAAACGCGGCATTGAGTCTGGCAAGATCACTCTGGCGAATAACCAGTGAGGCCAGATGATTGTTGCATGAGAGGCGAAAATTGCTCAGCCCGAAGCCCTGCACTCGCAGATCAGCCTCAGCTTTACCTGAATTGAGCATATTCAGGATCGGGGAAGTGTCAACGCCGGTCTGCAGAATCTTTGCGGCCGCCAGATGAGCGGTGTGGCGCAGGCCTTCGTTTTGAAAAGACCGCGAGTCGGTCACCAGACCCAGCATCAGACTCAGCGCTACTTCGCTGTCGAACGGCAGTTCAGCATGATGCAGCAGCGCGGCAACCATTTCGCAGGCCGATGAGGCACCGGTGTCAACGTAATTGATGTCGCCAAACATTGTATTGCTGGCGTGATGGTCGATATTGATCAGACAGGTCTTTTCGCGATTGCGCTTAAAGGTAAAGCCGGTGCGCGATTCGTCGCCCGAATCGAGAATCAGTATCAGATCGTGATCTGATTCAATAACCGGCTGCCGAATCAATTCGATCTGAGGAAACACGAAAGCAAAGCGTTCTGGCACCCCGTCGAAAAGCGCTGCATCAACCTGTTTGCCAGCTTTCAGCAATGATTTGACCATGCCGGAAACCGAGCCGGTCGCATCGCCGTCGGGGCGCAGATGTGCTGCTACCAGTATTTTCTGACTGTTTCCAATCAGCGTGGTAATTTTTGAAGCAACCGGTAATAATTCAGTTGGAAGCATGTTTTAATATTGCGTCGACGTCTTTGGCCATCTGATCGCAAATTTCCTTTGCAGGTGTCATTTCGAGGGTCGCCTTTTCAAGGTGGTCAGCCATCAGGTCGCGCACTTCGAACCAGACGCTCAGGCGTGGCTCAAAATGGCAATACTCAAGCTGAACGTATGGCGCTCCCATGTTGGGGTCTTTTTCGAGCGCACTTTGAATTATCGGGCTCTGCAGCGAAGACTTGCGAACCGGCAGATAGGTCGTTCTGATGCTCCATTCGGCACCGATGTCGGTTGAAGTGAACCATTTAACGAAGTCCCAGGCGCCGGCAATCTTTTTGGGGTCGCCGTTGTTGAAGATGTTGATATTGCTGCCCGAAAGAATTACGCCACGGTTTATATCGCTGCCGTCGATGGCGCGCTCAGCCAGAGGATTGAGAATGTATCCCGGCAGCGGTGCAACGCCAAAGTCGAATTCGATGCTTTCCTCCATGAATACCTTGCTGACAATGCTGCTTTCGATAATGGCGCATTTGCCGGCAATAAAGTCGTTCTGATGATCGAATCCCTGGCCTTCGCGGGCAATTCCCTCTTTCAGCATGTTCTGCAGGTAATCCAGCGCGTTTATCGAGGCCTGATCGGCAAAGTGCGACTTGTGCCCGTCATCGCTGACGATTTTGCCGCCGTATTGCAGAATGCGGTTCAAGAACGACCAGACGTTGGCTTTGCTGCAGCCATAGCCGTAGACAGAGCGGTCGGCGCCCGGAGTGTTCTGGTGATACTCAGTTATCTGACGGCAGTATTTGACCATTTCCTCAAGCGTGGCTGGCGGATTATCAGGGTCGAGACCGACCTTTTTGAACAGGTCTTTGTTGTAATACAGCACAGGAACACTCTTGTTGAAAGGGAAAGAATAAAGTCTGCCGTCAAAAGTGTTGTTGTCAAGAAGTACCGGAATGATGTCACTCTTGATATCTTCTGTTTCTGAGGCGATCAGATCGTCGAGACAGACGATCTTGTGATGTTTGATGAATTTTTTGGTCAGAGTCTCGTAATTTTGCGAAATGTCTGGAGCCTCTTTGGCGACCAGCGAGGCGAGAACCTTTTTGGCCAGCGTATCGTAGCTGC
>MFYY01000089.1:9339-9677 GCA_001787855.1 Candidatus Riflebacteria bacterium GWC2_50_8
TCGTTCATGACGATGCCAAGTGGCCCGCCCATGGCATGCCAGAATACTACCTCGGTTTTGCCTTCGCTGACGACTTCATCTCTGACCATACCGGCAGTTGCCATGTCGTCATGGCGGATAGCGAACACTATGATCAACCAGCAGGCTAATACTGCAATTAAAAAGTTTCGCATATTTACTCCTTCATACCGCTGGTGGCCTGCGATTCAACGAACTGTTTCTGGGCCAGGAAATACATGATTACCAGCGGCAGAATGGTCATGGTTGATGCTGCCATCAACGGGCCCCAGCGGGTGCCGGCTTCGCTCGAAAAGTAGCTCAGGCCGACCTGGATTACG
>MFYY01000089.1:9794-14276 GCA_001787855.1 Candidatus Riflebacteria bacterium GWC2_50_8
ACAGATCCTTGGGCAGCTGCTTGAAGAACTGGCGCAGAAAGAATACCGAATAGGCCGAGGCCAGCCAGGGCACGATAAGCGCCATGTAGGTGTTGATCCAGCCCATTTTCGAAAGAAAGATGTAGTTCGGAATCAGCAGGGCCTGCTGGGGCAGCATCATGGTGCCCAGCATCAGCATGAACAGGGCGTCTTTCAGCGGAAAGTGGAAAAAAGCGAAGGCATAAGCTGCTAACGATGCAAAAAACAGCGAAACTGAAGTGACTGTTATGGTCACGAACAGCGTGTTAAGAAAGAAGCGGTAGAACGGCTGTGCTCTCCAGGCGTAGACGTAGTTGTCATACCAGCGAAAAGGTTCGCGCACTTTCTTGTCGCGCTCTCCAGGAGCTTTTTCCTGCTCGAGATTCCACAGGCGCTCACGCTCGCTTCGGCGTGCAATGCGGTTTACATCTTCTTCACCGTTGAGAAAGTTCGGTCGAATCGAATCAGGTAGCAGAACTATGTTTTTGCTGGTGTTAAGAATTTCGTCGTCACCCTTAAAAGATGTCGTGATCATCCAGACAAAGGGGAAGAGCATGAAAATACCACCGATGATCAGCAGCGTGTGAATTGCAATGTGGGCGGGGTTTTTAACTTTAATCATGGTTTTATGGCTGCCCCCTTATGAGTAGTGCACTTTCTTTTCAAGGTAGAGCTTGTTGAAAAGAGTGCAGGCGAAGATGATCATGAACAGTACAAAGGCCATGGCCAGCGCATAGCCGAATTCGAACTGTTCAAAGGCTTTGCGATACAGATAGTAAACGACAACCATGGTGCTCTTGAGCGGACCGCCTCGTGGAGTCATCATGTAGACCTGTGAGAATACCTGAAACGAACCAATTACCGAGATGGTAAAGATAAAAAATGTTGTCGGTGTCAGCAGAGGCCAGGTGATATGCCTGAACTGCTGCCAGCGATTGGCGCCGTCGATGCGCGCTGCTTCGTATAGATGTTTCGGTATGTTCTGCAGGCCGGCCAGAAAGATGATCACGTTATAGCCGAGGCCTTTCCAGACACTCATGAAAATGATACAGGGCATCGCCCAGAACGGGTCCTGCAGCCATGTTTGTGGATCAATGCTGAAAATAGCGAGGATTTTGTTAAGCAGTCCGAAATCCGGGTGATAGATAAAGTTCCAGACGATGGCGACAGCATTTATCGACGTTATGACCGGAATAAAATAGACGGTGCGATATAGACCCATCGCAGAGATCGGGTTGTTCAGAAGCAACGCAATGGCGAGTGAACTTATTATCGACAGCGGAACGCTCAACAGTGCGTAGTAAAGAGTGTTCCACAGGGATTTGTAAAACATCGGGTCATCAAAAAGCCGCAGATAGTTGCCGGCTCCGATGAACTCGGGGTCTCCGATCAGATCCCATTCGTAAAAGCTCACTGCCAGTGAGTAAAAGATGGGCAGAACATGAAAAATGACCAGAATGACTACTACCGGCATCAGATACAGGTAAGCTGCCCAGTCTTGCTTGCGTTTATTTGCCATTGCTCTTGATATCCTGAATAGTGGTTTAAAAACGGGCGCCGCTTATCTGATGAATAAGTGGCGCCCGCAATCTACGTTTATCTTCTTCTGTTGGTTCGAGTGGCCGGTTTCTTTGCCAGCTGGCGAAGCAGGTTGTTCCAGAGTTGAGGAGTTTCGTGGGTAAAGGGAGCCGGTCCGGGCATCGACATGTTGATGTCACTGTCAGGATACTGATAATCAGTGAAGTTGCAGGTGCCAATCATCACCAGGGTGCCATTGACCACTTTTTCCATCGCCATTATCGGTATGGCAAAGCCCTTGGGATACAATACCGCCGGCACTCTCTTGTCGCCGTCCTTGTTAAAGCTTACATCGTTCGCTGCTACCAGAATCTCGACGCCGGCGGCTTCGCTGAGCGGTTCGTTGTTGCGGTTGATCAGTGAGCAGGTACCCCAGGTGATCGCAGTTGTCACGCCGGCTGTAATCGGGTGATCTTTTTTGATGCCACGTGAAAGCACGCCCCATGGCTTATTGGTCTTGTTTTTTTCATCCCAGACCTGGTCGTCGTTAAAACGCATTACTGCGCCCATTTTGTTGAGAACAAAGTTGAGAGTCGCTGTGCCGCGCAGCTTCGATGAATCCCAGGCGGAGCCCATAATCAGACTGCCACTGGCCATAAACCAGTCGGCGATAGCCTGGGCTTCGGTTTCAATATAGGGCATTGATGGATCAGGCAGAATCAGAATGCCAAAATTCTTGAGCATTTCAGGCTTGATCAGGTTCAACGTAAAATAAACCTTCAGGCCGTTCTTTTTCATGTGCTTTTCGAAGGTTTTCATCTTGTCGGAAGAGGCGTTGCCGTGAGCCGCATCGATAAGAATGTTGATTGCTTTTTCTTCAGCCTTTGCTTCGTTGAACATCGGAACCGGGCGTGAGGGAATACGTTTGCCGGTATCTTTGCCGGTAGTCCACGCCAGGGCATTGTAGGCCAGCTGTGGGTGCGAATACATGAAGGAGTCATAGCTGTCGTGCAGCTTATTCTTGCCGTTTCCGCTGCCGGTGCCGTCGTCAAAGGGTGAGCTGTCACCGATGGCAACTACGCGTCCGCTGCCGTATTCGGCGGCGACAACGTAGGGGGCTCTGGCGATGCGGCTGTCGATGAGGCCGACAGCTTTGCCTTCCGCAGCGCTTAGCAGCTCCATAGTTGCGCCTGCCCAGGCACCTACTGCGCGCACGCCGAACATCGCCGGGTGGCTGCTGTTGATGCTTCCGGAAAGAGGAGCTTCATAAATCATGTTGTCCATGAATTTAAAACCGAAGGCCGGAGTGAAGGCGTTGAAAGCCTTGACGGCATCCCAGCCGTTGTTGTTGCGGTCGGCACCAGCATGGTCAGCGATAATGAAAAGCCCGCCGCCATTGTGAACAAATTCGGTGATGGCTTTTTTTTCGGCATCTGTGTAGGGATCATTGGGTTCAGCGAGAATTACTGCCTGATAGCTTTTAAGAAGATCGGCACTGATTTTGCCATCTCTGCCAGCTGCTTTACTGAGGCTGGTAATGGTGAAGCCGTTTTCCTTGAGCATGTCGGCCATCTCAGAATATGCGCCTTCCGGTATCCAGTCTGCGTTACCAGCAGTCTGAGCGTGCGTGTCGTCATAGAGAACTTCGGCGCCATAACCTGCTGAGCAGATTGTCAGCAGCAAAAAGGCCATCATTAAACTGAATTTCTTCATTCGCCTTCCCCCTTGCCATATTTTTGAGTCTAGACAGTATAAGGAAAAACACAAAAAGAGGCAAGTTTATTGCGCAAATGTGGCCGGTGCCGGTGTCAGTTCTCGTTGTTGCCAAGCCCTTCGACAATATTTTTCAGGTCGCCAGACCAGAGATTCAGCGGGCCGCTGAAATTTGCCAGCATGAACATGCGGCTGATGTTGCTGTTGAATCTGATTAGTCGCAGGTTGTATTCTTCGAGAAATTTGAGCAGCACGAGCATTTTGCCGGCCGGAATATCGTTGAAGACCGATACGTTGTTTTCGGGGAAAGGATACGGTGACTGCCGATGACTGTAAATACTCTGGCGCTGCTTGATTTCTTCAGGACGACGCAGACCAATGAACCAGATGTTCGCGAACTTGTCGGCAAAAAGGTTGTTGCTGTGGTTAAACCCGGCGTCATAGATATTTTTGAATTTGCTGTCAAGATTGCGAAACACATACAGATACTGCAATGGTAGAGCCGTTGGCGCGCCGATCAACTCGGCGGCGGTTGCAGTGCGGCTGGCAGCGGTTGTCGGGCCGGCGGTCAGCTTGGCGGCAAATAACGGGCTGAGATCCCAGAACGGCGTGTTGAGCTTTTTACTCATCAACCGCCCTTCGAGATAGAGCACTCGGTCGCTGGTCCAGAAAGAAACCAGCTTTATCGTGTTGCGCGATTCGACGCGCTGAGCGTGGTCTTCACTTATCGAAAAATCTTCTTTGATACGGTAACGGTGCAGAACACACTTGCGGTAGTCGAGATCGTCAAAAATATAGCGCTGCCTGGCCTGCCCGATTATTTCAACCAGGGCAAACGACTTACTGTCATCTGACCAGACCGTCTCGGCTATCTCATTCGGCACTCTGACCAGGTGCAAAGTCGTCTTTTTTGCTTCGAGGTCGATCAGATGCACTGATCTGGATGAAGTCAGCATAATGCGCTTTCCGTCGGGAGACCAGCTGACATAGGGATTGATAAAATTTGCTTCGTCGGCCAGTTCTGAGCTGACGATATCAAGCATCACGGCGGAATCTGCATCATAAAGAAAAAAGCTGCGTTCCTGAGTTGAGCTGTTAAGCAATATGCCGGCGAGCAACTGTTTTTGCGGTGCCCAGTGCATTGACAGTAAAATCAGATTGTCGTCTTCAAAAAGTCGCTTGCTGGCGCTGGCATTCAGAGCCATGATCATTGGCCGCATGCCATCGGTAAAG
>MFYY01000090.1 GCA_001787855.1 Candidatus Riflebacteria bacterium GWC2_50_8
AAAACCAGACGGTGGCTGTGCAGAAAGTGTTTCGCGTGGTTCGGCAGGCGTTTTGAGCCATAGGTCGTATCGCCAAGCAGTGGGTGCCCGGTGTAAGCCATATGCACACGAATCTGGTGGGTGCGTCCGGTCATGATCTTGACTTTAATCAGGGTTGCCCCTTCGAGATACTCGACAACTTCGAACAGGCTTATTGCCATGCGGCCCCTTTCTGCTGAAGTTGCTTTCATGCGCTGGCGATGTATTTTGTCACGCTCTATCGCCACTTCAATACGGCCTTTGCGGTTTACAATGTGTCCCTGAATGATTGCCAGATACTCTTTTTCAAGTTCACGGCCAGAAAATGCTTCTGCCAGACGGCGATGTGCCTCGCGTGTTTTGGCAAGCACCATTACACCACTGGTATCCTTGTCAAGGCGATGAACAACGCCGGGGCGGGCTGGGGCGCCAATCGGGCTGAGTTTCGTGTGACCTAGTACCGCCGATACAACCGTCGTTGTTTCTTTGCCGGCACCAGGATGAACGACCAGCCCGGCGGGTTTGTTGATGGCAATTATATATTTGTCTTCGTATAGGATTGCAAAATCGAGCGGGGTGGCCGCTATGTTAGATTCTTTCTCTTCGCAGCGAATGGTAAGACTCACCGATTCGCCGCCTTTGAGCTTTTGCCCGGGCTTGGCCGTTTTGCCGTTGACAAGGATCTCACCATTCTTGATCATTTCCTGGGCAAGAGTGCGCGAAATTTCTTTGTACTTCTGGTTGACGGCCTGGTCAAGTCGCAGGTCGGCGAAGTCACTTTCGACACTCCATTCTTCAACTCTGTTCATCGGTTTTTCCCCGGTTAACGATAGGATATCTGACAGCATAAGCTATGCAGGCTGCCGAAAACAACAGCAAAATGATTGCGGTTATCTGAGATGGCGATAAATTAAGAGCAGTGTAAAAGCCGCCGCGTGAATCACCACGAATGTATTCTATCAGAAATCTGAAAAAAGAATAAGCAGCAAGATAAATTCCCGCTACAAGCCCACTTTTTATCGAGTTGCCAGCGTAATATATTTTTAACAGGCGATTGAGAACGAACATGAGAAATATCAGAAAGAGGCTCTCGTAAATCTGTGTCGGGTGCCTGAACTGCCCTGGCGGATCACCAGGCAACCGGTAAATTGAGCACGCGGTTGTTACTGCACCGTAACAACAGTTGTTGCTGATACATCCCAGCCGCCCGATTGCGTGCCCAAGCGCTGCTGATGGCGCGATCAGGTCGCCAAGCTGTCTGAAGCTATATCCTTTAAACTGGCAAAATGCTGCCGTGGCAATTATTGCGGCGATCAGGGCGCCGTAAAATACCAGTCCCCCTTCGTGAATCGCCAGGCAGTCACGGATTGTAGTGAACTGCTCGGGGAAAAGCAGTATATACGCCACTCTTGCGCCAAGTAGCCCTGAAATGCTCACTATCAGCGAAAGGTCGATAAGATCTGGAGTTTGCAGACTCAGCCGGCGGGCATTGCTTCTGAACAGCCAGATCCCAGCTAAAAAAGCGATTAAAACCAGTATCCCATATGTGTAATATGGCAGTCCGAAGTAGATTCCGTTAATCATGATTCGGGCTTATTTCAACAGCATTAAGGTTTGGCATGACCCGCATGGCTTTACTGGCAGAGATCTTTTTCCAGGCAATAATGCTGGCTGTCAGAGCCAGTATGCCTATGAGCTGGGCCATAGTCAACCCGGCCAGTACGGCAGGATTTTCTGCCCTGACAAACTCGATAAAAAATCTGATCACGCTGTAAGATGCCATTCCAGCCAGAAAAATATCGCCATAGTTGCGGCGGTATGCCCGCAATTTCCCGAGCAGAAAAAAGATTAAAAGGGCGCCGAGAGATTCATAGAGTTGCGCCGGGTGATGACCACCGGGGCCAGCTTCAGGAAAAGTCATCGCCCAGGGATAATCGCAGCTGGTTCCATAGCAGCAGCCATTGAGAAGGCAGCCAAGCCGTGCTACAGCAATACCTGCCGGCAGACCAAACCCGATGCAGTCCATGACCTTCCAGAACGGCATTTTGCGAAACTTGAGATAGAGCAGATCAAAAATTAAGCTGCTGATTACGGCGCCATAAAAGGTCAGGCCGCCCTGCTCGAATGCAAAGAAGTCTTTGAAATTGAGCTTTTCCGGGGTGTATTCCAGCACGAAGAGCAGTCGCGAACCGCAGATGCCTATAACAAGTTGTAAAAGAAGCATGTCGAAAATTGCTTCAGTATTGAGTCCTTCGCGGCGGGCTTCTCTGAGAATCAGAACCGTTCCCAGGGTGTAGCCAAGTGCTATCAGCAGACCATAACTGTAAACATTGAACCAGGGGGTCGAAAAAAGTATCGGGTACATCCCTGGTCAGGCCGAGGTCGACGCCAGGCTCTCGTTGTTGTTTTCCTCATCTTCGTCGGGGCTGAGGAAGAAAATGTCTACGAACAGCATGAAGACTCCAAGGTCAATCGCAATGTCGGCGATGTTGAATACCGGAAAGTCCAGTGAACCAAAATGAAACAGAAAGAAGTCGACAACAAAGCCATAACTGATGCGGTCATACAGGTTGCCAATCGCGCCGCCTACAAGCAGAGCCAGTGACCAGCGGGTCAAACGCTCTTCTTCCGGCAGTTTGAGGCTGTAATACGAGATGATGAGGATCATGGTAAGCGCCATTATGATGGGAGGCAGGCGCCAGTCAGGAAACCAGCCAAAGGCGACGCCGGGATTCTTTACATAGGTCAATGTAAAGAAGCTGTCGATGACTTTAACCGGTAGCAGATGCGAATGGTTGACCACGAGAAGCTTGGTGTAACGGTCAACAATGAAGAATATTGAGGCGTATAACAGTACCGAAGGCGATCTGAAATGATAGCCCAGGTTTCTGCAGAGATACAGCGGATACGTTACCAGCGTGTAAAGGCCGGAGAGTATGAGTGTGGCTACACAGACAATCGCTTTGCTGATTTCTTTCATAACTGTCCTGAGAATAAGATGACGATGTAAAATCTTCAACCTTTTCGGCAGCTTTCGCATATTTGTGAACAAAATCTGCAAAAAAATCTTCTGGACCGGAAATAAAATCATTTTCTCGCTGCGCCAGGTTTTAAAAAGACGTCTAATCTGCAGTAATAAATGTGTCGATACAACGAGAGAGCACTTTATATCAGCTCAATTTCTGGAGGTTACAGATCAGTATGAAGTCTTACCGACGCTTACATGAGAATTCATGGCTTCTGCTTCTATTTTTCACGGTAGTTGTCTTTCTTTCAGCCGGTTGTTCTTCGAGCTCGTCAAGCTCAGGCGGCAACCTGAACCCACTCGGCGCATATCAGACCACCAGCACAACAGGCGGCCTGCCGGTTGATGGTTCAACACAGACTCCTGGCGCAATTACCTCGCCAATTATCAGTATTCCAGATGGCACTGGCACTATCGACGGCCATGACAACGCGCCTCTTCTCGATAACATGCATCCAGGCTGGCAGCAGGCCGATTGCCTGAGTTGCCACAATGACGCTTCTAGAAACCCTGATCACAACTACACAGACAACAGCCTGTGCTATCTGTGCCATGGCACTAACGGTCTGCCAGGTTTCGGCGACAATATTCCACCAATTATCAGCGGAGTCGTAACCTCTGTATCTGACGTAAAAGCCACTATCAGCTGGAAATCAGACGAAGTTACTCTGAGCCGCCTGGTGCTGAGAACCTTGACCGGCGACCGGCTCGAATTTCCGGTCAGCATGAGTTATCAGACCAGCCACAAATACGACCTCACCGGCCTCGTTGCCAATACTGTCTATACCTACGAAATCATCTGCACCGACAAGAGTGGCAACAAGACCTCGTCTGCATCTTTCGGCACGCTCACCTTCACAACTCTCGAAAAGATCACTTCTGCCGAAGACACTACCTGGAGCGAAGAAGATGAAGAAGAAGAGGATCTGACAGCGTTTTTCAATACCCTGGTTATTCAGAATGACGGTTCATTTAAATGCAAAATCAAGTTTGATGTTAAGACTCCAGCCATCTGCACCGCCTACTTCGTGCGCAAAGAGACCAACACTCTCGCCGACGATAGCCTGCTTTCAGGCGGTCAGGCCATTACCACTTACGATAGCACTCTAAGCGGTCTGCAGGCTGATACCGTATACATTGTTTATATTGAGGCCAAAGAAGACGCCACTGGCAAGGTATTTACCAGCCGCAAGGTAGAAGTAAAAACCGACCCGTTCAATTGATCTGTAAGTAATCTCCAGATCTGCCACTTCTCTATGGGAAGTGGCAGTTTTTTTTTGCTGCCCAGACCTGTCAGAGTCTTTTTCGGGTATTTCACGACTGCTTCAGTATCGTTTATTCTGCTGGAAATAGGCCTCGCGGGTCGATGAGGCGTGACAGTGCCGGTTGCGTCATGACTACCTGTAACCACTTGTATTGGCTGGTTAAATCTGTTATAAACTGTGTTTATGACTCAGATAATACTTTATTGGTGGTGGTAAACCATGGGATGGTTTGACAAGCTTACCCGTCCCAGACGGGATGTTCCATCGGATCTCTGGAAGAAATGCACCCGCTGCGGAGAGGTTCTTTTGATCAAGGATCTCGCCAAAAATCTCTATTTGTGCAGCAAATGTGATCAGCATCTGCGCATGCCGCTATGGGATAGAATAGCCCTGCTCAGTGACGACAACTCGTTCGTCGAGGTAAATCGCGAAATTCGCTCGATCGATCCTCTCAACTTTGTAGATTCAAAACCTTATCCCGAGCGTCTCAAGGAGTCGATTGCAAAAACCGACGTTAATGAAGCGGTCACCACGGGTCGTGCCTCTATCGAAGGCATTCCAATGATGCTGGGAGTCATGAATTTTGAATTCATGGGCGGCAGTATGGGCTCAGTGGTTGGTGAAAAGCTTACACGCATTCTTGAAACCGGGGCTGACGAAAAGTTGCCGGTTATTATTGTGTCAGCCAGTGGTGGCGCTCGCATGCAGGAAGGCATATATTCGCTCATGCAGATGGGCAAGACTTCTGCTGCGATCAAGAGGCTCAATCGGGCTCATGTCCCCTACGTTTCGATCATGACCGACCCGACTACCGGTGGTGTTTCAGCAAGTTTTGCCAGTCTTGGCGATGTTAATATTGCCGAACCCGGTGCTCTCATTGGTTTTGCCGGCCCACGGGTTATCGAGCAGACCATACGCCAGAAGCTCCCCGAAGGGTTTCAACGTGCCGAGTTTCTGCTCGAACATGGTATGGTTGACTGTGTAACACATCGCCGGGTACTTAAGTCGACTGTGGCAAGAATTCTTCGCTATTTAAGCGCCTGATCCGGGAGTCAAAATGCCTAAAGAATTTGAATTCGAAAAATCAATCACTGAACTGGAATCCCGCATAAAAGAGCTGCAGGTAATTTCTGAATCGGGCAAAGTCGATCTGTCCCGCGAAATACAGGCGATAACCGACAAGGTTGAGACTCTTAAAATCGAAGTCTATGGCAGTCTTGAGCCCTGGCAGATAGCCCAGGTTGCCCGCCATATTAATCGCCCGTCAACTCTTGACCTGATCAAGCTGCTTTGCGGCGATGAATTCGTTGAACTGCACGGTGATCGGTTGTTTGGCGACGACTCGGCGATTGTTTCCGGGTTGGGTCGCATCGGTAGCCATAAAGTCATGATTATCGGCCACCAGAAGGGCCACGATACCGAAGAAAACATTTTTCGCAATTTTGGCATGCCACACCCCGAAGGCTACCGCAAGGCGTTGCGCATGATGAGAACCGCCGAACGTTTTGGCCTGCCGATAGTGATTTTTATTGACACGCCTGGCGCGTTTCCAGGGATTGGTGCGGAAGAGCGCGGTCAGAGCGACGCAATTGCCCGCAATCTCGCCGAAATGTCTGATGTCGGTGTTCCGATTATTTGTTTCGTTACTGGTGAAGGTGGCAGCGGTGGGGCCCTGGCCATAGGAATTGGTGACCGCGTATTCATGTT
>MFYY01000091.1:0-258 GCA_001787855.1 Candidatus Riflebacteria bacterium GWC2_50_8
CGACGCACTGGGCACCGAGAATCTTGCGGGTTTTACGATCAGCGACCAGTTTAGTGACCAACAGAAGACCCTTCATAAAACCGGGCTTGTCGGGGCTGGCATTGATAACAGTCTCAAAATCATCAAGGCCTGAGCGGCGGGCATTTCTTTCTGAAAGCCCGGTCGAACCGGCTGAAAAATCAAAAACTTTGCAGATACCAGTCTGGATAGTTCCTGGAAATTCTTTAACATTGCCGGCAATAACGTTTTCACCGGCTA
>MFYY01000091.1:314-24992 GCA_001787855.1 Candidatus Riflebacteria bacterium GWC2_50_8
GATCTGATGTCTGCATATAGCTGTTTACGGTAACGCCACCTATTTTGCCGATATCAAGGCCGGCAGCAACAGCCAGATCGCTGTTTGGAATAACTCCGATTGCAACTATCGCCAGTTCACACTCAAGTTCAGCGCCATTCTGCAGCTTCACGCCAACCAGTTTGCCGTCTTTACCAAGGAATTCGGCAAGACCATTGTTGCCGATAACATTGGCATTTTTGCTGCGAACATGGTTTTCGACGAGTTTGGCCATTTCCGGGTCGAGAAACGAGAGCAGCTGTGGCAGCATTTCCACGATGGTAATTTCGATACCGGCAAGATTCAGAGCTTCGCAGGTTTCGATGCCAATCAGTCCACCACCGATAACGACAGCTTTTTTAATCTTTTTCTCATCGGCAATTTTTCTCAAGAAATCGGCATCCTGCATGCTCTGAAGAGTTGTAATACCCTCAAGGCCAAGGCCGGGCACCTGCGGCATTCTTGGCCGGGCTCCGGTGGCCAGAATAAGTTTGTCATAAGACAATTCTTCAATATGCTGGCTGGTAAGGTCCTTAACTTTTACTGTCTTTTTGCTTCGATCAATAGAGATGGCTTCAGTTAAAGTTCGCGCGGTTATGCCCTTGGCACCGAGAAAAAACCTGGAATCGCGGACAACACCGGTTGGGCTGCAGAGAAGCTGATTGCGGTCATCAAAAAAACCGCCAACATAATACGGATAGCCACATGAAGCCATGGAAAGATCGGGCGACTTCTGAACAATCGTAATTTCAGCACTCTCGTCCAGACGTCGCGCGCGGGCGGCGGCCTTGGGACCGGCTGCTGAACCACCAATTACTATAATTTTTGTCATTCCTTGATTCCTTTCTCATTCTGTCATAATAAATAAATGAGCTGTAATACCGGCCTCAAGCCAAGCGAGGCATATGGGTATTATTTTCTAATACGGAATTATATCATCTTACAGCTAAAATCAAAGAAAATTTTTGCAATTCGACAACACGGCAAGAGCAACAGGAATACTTACTTTTTCAGCAGTTCAATGCTGGCACCGGGTTGGGCCAGACCAGAGCTGAGAACTTTGCAGAAAACGCCTCTGGTTGGCAGCAGACGATTGCCGTGAAATGAATAATGCTGGGGCAGCACTTCCTTGCCGATCTGACAAACTTCGAGCAGGGCGGCACCGATTTTAACCCGATCGCCAACAGCGGCTTTGCGCAGGTCAATGCCTTCACTGACGACATTCTCGGCAAAATCGCCGGGCTTTGCTTTCTTGTCGTGCGCGGCGTTGTATTCTTCGATATCTTCAGCCATCAGCAGGCTGACCGGGCGAACCGTATCAATGTGGCCATCGCCTTCGATGCCGCGCCCGGCAAGAAACTGGCACTGCGCAACCAGTTTCTTGCCGGTACCCATTGCCTCAGAAATGCACACAGCAAGCACTTTTCCAGCAGATACGCTCTTCATAGTCATTTCATCCTTAACCAGGGTTAACTACATCGTGCAAGTTTACTATTTGCCCGCGCTGACTGCCAGATTATTTGTCAATTTCTGCAAGGTTAAGAGCGGGTTTTCGTATCGATACAATATTGTGTCAGGGCTGGCTGCTGTTTTGTTCGATAATTTCCTTTAACTGTTCGGCAAAGAATGGAGGTGGGCTCGAATTGAGGGCTTCGCGCGCTTTTCGCAGACCTTCTGTCGGATTGCTGGCAACAGCATTTTCGACCTCGGCAATGATCAATGACCAGTCGTGCGGTAAATCGCATGACGCTGTAGCTGCAGTCTGCGAAAGCGGTTGCATGACAACTGCCTGACCAGCGTGGGCATCAGCAACAACTGGCACAGATACAGCTGGTTCGCCAGCTACTGTCAGAGTAGATAAGCCCCATACCAGAATCAGCGACAGGGCCAGCGAAGCCATTGATGCCCGCGCCGGCGACCAGCGGTTTTTCATGTGATTATGCGCCATTGCGATCACAAAAAAGCAGCAGGAAATGACAGCAATCAGCTGATTTGGCGGCAGGTCAGCCTGATATGAGGTCATAACACCAAGCACGGTGGTAAGCACAGCGAAAAAGCATGCAAGCAGAATTCCCGGCACCATGTTACGAGAAAGCAGCAAGGCAGTAGCAGCTGGCACGACAAGATAGCAGAACACCAGCATGACACCGGCAATACGTGAAGCTGCTGCTACTGTCAGGCCGAGAAATACGAAAAAGAGCAGTTCGTAGCGCCAGACGTTTATGCCAAGAGTCAGAGCTGATTCGCGGTCAAGAAATGAATAGAGCACCGGCCTGAAAAAGATCAGCAACATTAACAGGGCCGGAATCATTACCGCACATATGGTCAGAACATCATTTGTTGAGGCAAAGAGCAGGTTGCCATACAGAATGCCCTTGACCTTTTCGAGCCCGAAACCGCTACCGGCAACCAGCAATATACCCATGCCGGAGGCAAATATGAATATGGTGCCGAGCACAGTGTCACGCGGCAGCTTGGAAAGCTCGTAGGGATAAGCCAGAATCGCGACAACCACCAGGCAAAACATTGCTGCTCCCAGGAATGGAGGAAACTCGTAAATCAGCGCGAAAGCGACGCCGCAGGCGGCGACTTCCGAGAGCGTGACACCGATAAACACCATGCGTTTGAGAACGACAAAGATACCGAAAATGGCAAAGGTTATTGCCATCAGAAACGCGATGGGCAGGGCTCCACCGTAAACATCTATGACAGCTTTCATATTTTCAATGGCAAACATTTTGTGCTTCCTGCTTTAGAAAGAGATTTCGCTTTTCAAGGAATTCTAAAAGTGGTGTGATATGAATACGACCCGGCGAAAAATGACATACTTCTTCGGCAAGGCCGATTACCGGCTCAATGCTGTGCTGCGCAAAGAGAACTGTTTTGCCATCGTGTTTTGACAGCTGATGTAAAAGCCTTACCAGATCGAATTCAGACTGTTCATCTAGACCAGCAGCTGGTTCGTCCATGATCAGCACATCAGCGCCGCTGACCAGCGCCCGGGCAATCATGATCTTCTGGCGCATTCCGCCAGACAGTTCTTCAAGCGGGCGATGAGCATGATGCGTAAGGTTAAAGCGCTCGATATAATCGTCTACTTCCTGCTGCATATGTTTGTCCGGACGTTTCCATAAGCCAAGACGAGGGTAAAGGCCCATACAGACAACTTCGCGGGCAGTTACCGGATAAAGTCGGTCAAGAGTCGACACCTGCGGCACATAGCCGGGCGGCTGCTGCGCAAAGGGATGAAGCAGTTCGCCGGCCAGAGGCGGCAAAAACCCGAGAATAGTGCGCAGCAGCGTTGTCTTGCCAACGCCATTCGGCCCGACAAAAGGCAAAAAGGTGCCAGCCTTTATCTGCAGATTTATGTCACTGAGAACGGCTTCTTCTCCATAGCCGACCGCGAGACCGTTACAGCTGATTATTATATTTTCATTTCTCATCTGGCGCACCTCTGGCAAGCCCGGCTTTTTGCGCAGCATCGGCAATCTGCTCAACCCAGAAATCCATGAGTTTGATCCAGGAATCAATGCCTTGCCGGCCACCAACATAGTAAGGCAGCATCTTATAGACGGCACCGGTATCGGCGGCGACCTGACGAACGGTTTTTTCGTCAAAATAGTCGGCGGCAATCACGATTTTGATATTCTGCTTCTTCATGGTTTCCTTAAGATTTGCGAGATGCCTCGGGGAAGGCGGTATGCCAGGTTTTGGCTCGATGAATCCGCCTTCTATAAGCTCGAATTCATTAAACAGATAGAGCCAGTTTTTGTGATATGACACAATGCGGGTGCCGCGCAAATGCCAGAGTTTGCGCAGCCAGCCGCCGGCAAATTCGGCCAGAGGCTTTCCCTTGAACTTCTTTTCGTTGAGAAAACTCATCAGTTTGCCGGCCCGGTGCAGATCGAGCAAAGTCTGCTGACCAAGCAGGTTTAGCAGCTCTTCGCCGTAGAGGTTTTTGCAGACATCGGTAACCAGCGCGTCGGCGTTTTCTTTGATTTTTTGTGCATGCGCAGGTAAATTGCGGCTCAGGCCGATTCGGATGTTATCTATGGCCTGAATTACATTCATCGAACTCACGGTGACGTGCGGGTTTCCGTAAAGGTGCAGCCCGCCTTCAATGTGCGAAAGTGCAACCGGCTTATCCATGAGGTTCATTCCGGTTGCTGCCGACACGTAGCCGAGTTCGCCACTTCTTATCCTGTGATTGCCTGATTTATCTACAGCTGAAGGCAACCACATTTCGAGATCAAGACCGGTAGCAATCAGCAGATCGGCATTTCTGAGAATCTCGACAAATGAAGGCTTCGGTCTGATGAAATGCGCATCCTGATCGCCTTCGACTATTGCCTTAACTTCGACAAGATCACCACCAACCATTCTGGCAAGCCAGGCGTAATCAGTCAGTGTGGTAACAACCTTCAATGGCTGTGCTGAAGAGACCGTAGCAGTAAGAAATAAAACCGCGAAAATACCAAGCACAGAAACAAGCTTAACAAGATTTTTCATATTACTTCTCCGTTATCAGTAGCGATCGTGTTTATGCGGACCGGCAGACCAGATACATTGCAGCATCAAGCGGCGCTCATCGGGTCCCATGTTATTACCGGATTTATAGTTGAATTCGAGGCGATACTTGACCCATGGGCTCTGTTGCCAGGTCAGATAAGGGCAGAACTGCCACTCACTCGGACTGTTCGCGACAACCGCCAGAGGAGAAAGTGCAAAACCGGGTACTGCGGCATATTTCTGACTGTCGGGCTCGAAATAATCTATGCGCAGGCCCGATTCAAGCTGACGATCGAGTTTCCAATGAACGTTACTGTAACCGCCCCAGGCGGTAATTGCGCCGCGGTCGCCGTTATCAGGCCTGAGAATCTCTTTTCTGACTCCGTAAAATTCAGTGCGCCACATGAAATTGCGGTAACGCATGTTGTCAGTCGGTTCCCAGAGGTGGGTAAAATCAAGACCAAAGCCATATACCGGCCTGGTTTCATCTATCGTATTAACGACACCGGCCGTGCTGACCGACCACTGATCATTGACACCGGCCAGCGCGGTCAGGCCGAGTTCCTGATAAGTATCGGCGCTGACATCTCTGAATGACTTGAAATGCAGCAGCATATGAGGCATCCCTCTGGTGTTGCCGGCAAACAGTCTGGCATTTGTTGATTCGGTAAGCTGCATGGTCAGCTCACGCGTGGTCTTGCCTGATGAACCGAGCTGCCAGTCGAGGGAAATGCCGTTCTCGCAGAGACCGCCATCGCCCAGCACGCGACGCATCGCCAGCGGGAATTCGTTCTGGTCAAGCCCGGCCATGTGCCAGCGCTGCACAACGCCGAACTGCTGCCTGAACTTGCCGATTGTAAAATTGAGGTTCGGTGTGAGACCGAAGCGGGTAATGTATGCCTCACCGAGGTTTGAAATGTCTTCCTTGACCGGCACAGCACCCTTGAATTTGGTGTAAGGATCAAGATAGGTTTCATAATGAATACCAAGGTTGCGCAGCATGGCATCAGAGTTTTTGCGCTGGCCATCTATGCTCTGCAGACGATAGACGAAGTCACCGACAATGCTTATTTCAGGATTTTCAGCCTGACGGCTGAGATCGCCGGCAATAAACTTGCGACCGGCATCAGCAGATTTTTCGGGTAAAGAAGTCTCAGCAGACTGGCTTTCGATAGCCGCAGCCTGCCGCAGTGCCAGCAGTTCGGCATCGGCGCTGTCGGCAGAAACAGTCGCTGGCAAGGACTGCTGCTCGTCTGGGCGGTCAGTCGCGCCGGCAGCTTTTCCCTGCAAGAGATTTATCTGAGCGGTTAAAGAAGCGATCTGCTGTTGATAATCGCTCTGCATAACAACAAAACGCCCTTCAAGAGCGGCCAGGCGAGCCTCAAGGGTAGCATTGCCGGCATTGGCAATCGCCGATACAACGGGTTGAAAAACAAGATACAGAATCAGAAAACAGAAAAGAACAAAGCGTTCAGCTTTCATGTGAATACCTCTGAATTGATTGATTGATTGATTGCTGCTGAAAAGCAGCTGGGAGAATTACTTAAGCAATCAGTTCAGAAGGCGGCGCGCGCGAATTATAAAAAGAAAACGCAGCAACCGTAATAGCGGCACAAGGCTGCAGACTGGAGGAGGTAACAGTCGCAAAGAATTGAAAAACAAAGGAGTCAGCAAGGTCACTTGCGGCAAGCTGCACAGCAAAATCACAAATACTGCACAGGGATGCAGGTCTGAAGTTATGCAGATTAATCGGTGTCTGAGAGTCTCGCGAGGTAACATGTGATTTGCCACAGCACGAGTTTTCGTGGTGAGAGATTCTTGAAAAAGAATTCTGACCGGCGTCATCCAGTTCAAAAACAAGATGCAGAGGAAAAAAGACGATCCACAAAACCAGTATTGAAAGTTGAATTGCAGCAAGCGCTCTTGCCAATTTCTTCATACAATACTTCATCTGGTGACCCAACCTCTTGATAAATTACCTTGAATAAGCACACTAACAGATGGTTATATCGTATAGCAATTCTTTTATTATGTCAAACCAAATTGGCATAAGCCAAAAAAGTTCTTGCATTTTAGTGAGTAATATTTTATATTACCATCAGGAGAAGCAAAAATGAAAACAACAATGACAGCGGCAATTGCAGCCGTAACAGGAGCAGTCCTGGCCATAATTCTGATTTTACTGGTGATGCCCTCAATGATGATAAATGAATATCAGAGTCCATTCGGCCTGGACGAAACCATTGAGCATATCAAGGCGGCAGCTTCTGAAGAAGGCTGGGTAATCTCAGGAGTGACAGACCTCGCCGCATCGGTAAAAAAGCATGGCGGATACGATTTGCCGGCAACCAGACTGATAAATCTTTGTGAGGCCGGGCACGCACATAAAATTCTCAGCGAGGACGGCAACAAAAAGATATCTGTATTTATGCCCTGTACAATAAGCGTTTACCAGAAGACAGATGGCAAAATCTATCTGGCTACAATGAATGCCGGTCTTCTTGGAAAAATGTTTGGCGGCACTGTTGCAGAGGTAATGGGTGAGACAGTTGCAAAGCAGCAGCAGAAGTTCATTTCGTTTCTGCACTGAAGTTATTACTGGTTTAACCAGGGAAGGAGCTTATCATGCCAGGTTTTGACAGAACAGGGCCAAATGGCCAGGGACCGAAAACAGGTCGAGGTATGGGAGATTGCCAGGTTCAGGAAACAGTTAACCGGCCGATGCGCGGAGGCAGAGGCGCTGGCTTTGGCGGCCGCAGATCTGGAGGCCAGGGTTTTGGAGCTGGCGGAGGCCGCGGGATGGGTATGCGAATGCGTAATCGCAATCTTGCGCAGGATCCCCAGATTGACGGTAACGTAACCAACGAAGCTCTCGATGAACTCTATAATCAGGTCGAAATGCTCAGAGAACAGGTGGCCGAGCTCACCAGCCAGCTGAAAAAAGCAGAACCGGATAAAGAGCAGAAATTCTGATCCAGAAAACAATCAGTAGATGCATTAGATGGACCAGATAAACTGTAACAACTTAAAACCAGTAAAGGCGGTCAGCTCGCATGCTGGCTGCCTTCTTTGCGGCAACCAGAATCCACTGTCAATGCATCTGAACTTTGCAGTTGACGAGCAGCAGGTTGTGCATGCCAATTTTAAGGCACACGATATGCTGCAGGGCTACCAGGGCATGGTGCATGGCGGTGTGATCTGCGCCCTGCTTGACTCTGCAATGACCCACTGTCTTTTTAACCTGGCCATTGAAGCGGTGACCGGTGAGCTAACTGTAAAATTTGTGTTGCCGGTGCCCTGCCGCGCCAACCTTGAACTGCGTGCGTGGGTTGAAAAATCAACGAACCCGCTCTATTTTCTAAAAGCAGAATTGAGCGAGAACAACAAGCTGTTGGCCGGCGCCCAGGCCAAATTTATGCGCACAAAATAGCACGCTAAAATTTTTCGCCGGATTTGACACGCTCGATTATCAACTGGTCGGTGCGGCGCTGTTCTTCAGTTCGCTCAGGAGAAGCGGCAGCAGCTTCGAGAATTCTGACAGCCTCTTCGCGCTGCTCCATGGCCGCAAGAGTAATAGCAACCATGCGGATCGCATGTGGTGGCGGATCCTGAAAACTGCACATCCGTTGGAACACTTCAAGTGCCCGCGGTAAACGACGGGTCTTGCCATGTCGTTCATTAAAGTTAAGACAGTGAATCCCGATCTGCTGCCAGAGTTCTATGCGATTGGGAACCTGCTTTACGGCGCTCTCAAGTACCTGAAGAGCTTTATCATGCAATTTCATGTGCATGTCGAGCATATAGGCTCTTAGCAGATAAGCGTCGATAAAGGTGGGGTCGAGTGCCGGAATCAACTCAAGAGCGAATTCTACACGGTGCCAGAGTCCACTATGCGAATCAGCATCCATCTGAATCCACAGCAGATTGGCAGCCAGCTCGGCAAACCCGAGTTGACGCAGCAACAGAACGAAACCCGGAGATATTGACGAATCCGGGCTGCCATGCCCGTGCCCAGCATGATGATCATGATGGGCATGCTCTTCACCTTCATCATGAGTTCCGGAAGCTGCTTTCAGAACAATCTCATCATCACCGAGCTTAACGCTTATACAATGATGATGATCATGCTCCTGGCTGACTTCGTGCGCGGGCATGGTTTCATGCTGATGGCCGCATTCCTCGCCGCACTCATGATCATGAGAGACATGCTGCTCATGCTGGTGAACGTCAGTCGTCTGGCTTGCCAGTTCAGGATCAGGCTCAAAAAAAGCGCCAGCACGTTGGTGAACGAGCTCCAGTTCCTGTTCTGAGAAAACTGTTTTCATTTCGCGTCGATAACTCTCGACATAAAAATGCCGAGAAACTGCCGTAAAGACTAACGATAACAACAAAAACCACAGGTAACTATTTCTGAACATTTACAGATCCTTTTTTTTCAAGACCCATGAACCTGCTGCAAGCAGAAATAATAGATAACATCCGGCATATCCGATAGCCCAGAGAGCAAAAGACGGAGAAACAGTGAGATCTTTCAGAATCTTGTATTTAATATTGAAATAGCTGAAATTCGGAACGATCCAGTAAACTACATCGGTAAGATAAGACAGCAGAGGGATATCAGCTGCGGCGGCCAGGTGCTGAACATGTTCAGCCATGCTGCCGAGCAGAACACAGAAAATCGACAGAGAAAAGCAGACGATCAGAGAGTCAGATAAAGAAAACAGCAGAACCATGCCGGTCATGATCGCGAACTCAAGAAGCATGAAAAGAGCCACCCACTGGAAGCCGCCCCAGAGAATCTGAAACTTCATGTACAAAAGAATGGTAAGAACGCAGAGCATGATCAGAACGTTGACAATCGCGGCCAACAGGGTTCCCAGGAATTTACCGGTATAAAGCTCCCATCGGCCCATCGGCAGAGTGAGAACCGCGTAAATGGTTTTGTGTTGAATATCATCACGCAAAGTCGTTGAACCAATAAAAAGCGCGATAAAAAAGCCGAACAGCGAGATTATCGACAGGCCGACGTCCTGGATCATGCGATACTCAAGCGACGGTGTTGTAGAAAAGTGTCCGAAAAGATTAAACAGTCCGATCGAGATGCAGATAAACACAAGGTGAACCGCCAGCATTTTATGGCGGGCAACATCGAGAAAGGTATCCCACATTATCAGTCTGATGCGTGACAGCATGTTATGCGTTACCTCCTGTCACTTCAGGGCGCTGCCCTGACAAAACCTTAACAAACAGCTGATCAAGCGTCAAAGTGACGGGCGCAACCGCTGTCAGTTGCCCTCCAGCGGCCATAATTGCCTTTATCAGCTCATTTAAGCCACAGGAGTCCTCAATCAGGAATTCTATGTCGGCGGGTTCCTGCATTCGATGCGGAACAGCTGACTGCTTTGCCGCAAAATCTGACGCAGCGGCGGTATTTGAGAATTGCGCTATCACCCGCGTTTTCGAAGTGGTCAGAAGTTTTTCGAGCGTGTCGCTGAGAATGATTCTTCCGTGGTTCATCATGCAGACACGGTCGCAGACATCGGCGAGAATGCCGGCGGCATGCGAGTTCACCAGCACACTGATATTCTGTTCTTTCAGCGAAACCAGCAGCTCCTTGAGCATTACCTGTCCGCAAGGGTCAAGTCCACTGAATGGTTCGTCCAGAAAAATCAGCCGGGCACGACATAAGAGAAGACGTGCGATATCAGCGCGCTGGCGCATACCCTTAGAGCATTCTCTGAGCGGCCGATCACGATAATCCCACATTTCGACATTGCGCAACTGTTCTTCGATTTCTGAATCATGATCAGGCAAACCGCTCAAGCGAGCGTGAAAGCGCACGTATTCGCCCACAGACAAATGGCTGGGATGCTGAATCGCTTCTGGCAGAAAACCCACGCCAATTCTTGAAGCAGGCGTAGGAACCGGCGCGCCAGAAATGCGGGCAGAACCAGAAGTAATGCTGGTAAGCCCGAGCAGCATCTTCATCGTCGTTGTCTTGCCAGCGCCATTTGGCCCGAGAAATCCCATGATTTGCCCGGGATAAAGGGTAATAGACACCTGGTCGACGATTGTTTCCTTCTTCAACCAGCCGACGACTTTGCTGATTTTTTCGGCAACAAGAAGTTCACCCATACTCTGACTCCGTTAGATAAAGGTGAGATAGTCGAACGCGCGCCCTGTCAGGCGGGTCGGCGGGTCAGTTCAGTGCGAACAGGCGTTGGCACCGGTCTGCAAGCTTCCGTTCAGATAAGCTGTTACGGCGTCTTCCGGGGTGTGTTCGCCTTGAACTCCGGTCACCACGGTGATCTTGTTCTGAGCAAACAATTCCTGAGCACGGACGCCCATGCCACCGGCGAGAATATGAGTCACCTGTTGTTCAGCCAGCCAGCGCGGCAGAACACCGGGTTCATGCGGCGGAGGCGTAAGCATCTGCTTGGAGATAATCTTGTTATCTTTGACGTCGACGATGCAAAACTGCTGACAGTGGCCAAAATGAGTACAAAGTCTTCCTTCAACGGTTGGGACTGCGATTTTCATTAACGGGTCTCCTTAATTTTGTTCCAGATATTTTTGAGAGCATGTGAAGCCGGGCCAGCATTGAAATCAACAATGGGTACACCGGCTTTTATTGCTTCTTTTACCGTGTCGTCGAATGGAATTTCACCGAGAATCTTATAACCGGCGGTATCAGCGAGATCCCTTATCTTACGGGCGTAGGTCGGGTTTATATCGACCTTGTTAATAATAATTTCCGGCTTCAAGCCGAAATGGCGAACCAGTTTAATAATTCTTTCAAGATCATGCACCGCCGCAATTGTCGGCTCGGTAACCAGTATGACACGATCAGAACCGGTAACCGAAGCGATCGCCGGGCAAGCCGTTCCGGGCGGGCCATCGACAAGCAGCCATTCTTTCTGCTGCTGATCGACAATGGCAAAAGCGAGGCTGCGCACCATGGAAACCAGCTTACCGGAATTCTCGGCGGCCGGAGCCAGTTTAGCGTGAACCAGCTGGCCACGCGCTGATTCCGAAAGCATGAGACTGCCGGTTTCAGCTCTCTTTTCACTGATTGCTTTGGCCGGGCAGACTTCGATGCACAGGCCGCAACCTTCGCAGTTCAGCTCATTAACGCTATAGCGCTTAGTCTGCTCATCAAAATCTATGGCGCCAAAACGGCAGCCATCGAAACATTTGCCGCATCTGGTGCATTTTCGCTGATCAATAACTGCCTCTGAGCCCAAACAGGCGCGTTCCGTATACAATATTTTTTCGTTCATGATAAGCCGCAGATTAGCGGCATCGACATCACAGTCAGCCGCGACAAGACTGTCGGCCAGAGCTACAAAAGCGCCGGTTACCGTAGTTTTGCCGGTACCGCCCTTTCCGCTCAGAACGGTGAGTTCCTGGTAATCATCAGACTTCTGATTGCCGACAGATGCTGAGGCAACCCGGCATTCACCCTGATCTGCTGTTTCGTCTTTTACCGTCAGCGGAACCACTGCTTCACTCAGCAGTCGTGAAAAGCTGCTGATAACGCCAGCGCGCAGTTCAGGAAATTCTTCGGTGAGAATCAGGCCATCAGAACAGGCCCGCGCATATTCGCGCTTAAACGGGATTTTGCCGATAACCGAAACCTGGTAACGTTCGGCGAGTTTTTCGATAAGCTGATCGTTGCTGTCAGAGCGATTAATCAAGACAGCGCAGGGTTTCTGCAACTGTGCACACAAATCAAGAGCCAATGCCAGATCGTTTGCGCCAAAGGGTGTCGGCTCGGTCACCAGAATCACCTTATCAGCAGCGGCTATCGCTTTTACTGTATTACAGGCAGTTCCAGGTGGCCCGTCAATTATGTTGAGGCCATCCGGCAATGCATGTTTGAGCATTTCGCCGATAACCATCGGGCTTTGTGATTCGCCGACATTCAACCTGCCAAACATGAAACTGAACGGACGATGATTGTTATCAGCAAGCACTTCGCCAATTGACACGGCTTTGAGAGTAATCGCATCACGCGGACAGATAACTCCGCAGACACCACACGAATGGCAAAGGTCGTTAAATACCAGCGGTTTACCCTTTACCACGGCAATAGCATTGTAACGGCATTTGTTCGAACAGCGGCCGCAGCCATTGCACAGCTGCATATCAAAAACCGGCTTTTCGGCAAGAACCGGCATGAGAGTATCATAATTGCAGCGCAGAAAAAGATGGCAATTGGGCTCTTCGACGTCGCAGTCGAGTAATTTGACCGGCAAACTGAATCCTTCGGCCCGGCCAAGTGTCCAGGCCATGCTTAGAGCCAGGGTGGTTTTACCCGTGCCGCCCTTGCCACTGCAGATAACTACTTTGAGAGAATCAGACCCAGTGTCCTTCAACGTCGGCACCTTCCATTGCTTTAATTTTGCCGGATTCAATCATCTGAACAGCCTCTTTGAGCGTTGGGTTGCCGGTAACTGAATAAATATGTACATTGGCGGCCTCAAGAACGCGATAAGCCTTGGGCCCGCAATGGCCCGAGATAACCGCCTCAGCTCCTAGATTCACTACGTTCTGCGCGGTCTGAATACCGGCGCCCTGAGCTGCCTGAAAATTCTGGGTGTTCGGATGCCAGCTGCATTCGCCAGTTTTGCTGTCGTATAGCGCAAACATCTGTGCTCTGCCAAATCTTGAATCGACCTTTGCATCGATGCTCTGTTCTCTTACCGACACCGCAAACTTCATAACAGCTCTCCTTGTATCAGCGCTTCGGGCACCCTTTTTTGCTGCCGGGCAGCTCGGCCGGCTCGATTTTGTCGCTCTTGCAATCAGGGCAGCTTTCTTCATTTGCCGCGGCTGGGAAAGTGCTTTCGCAGGCCGGGCAATAATAGAGATTTTTCATGTATTCAACCGTGCCACCCTCGATCTTAATCGCCATTCCCTTGATCAAAGCTTCAGCAATCTTTTTATGCGCCGATTTCACAATATTGCCGAGCGTCTGGCGCGAAACGTTCATCTGCTCAGCAGCATCTGCCTGATAAAGCTGTTCGAGGTCGGTCAATCTGACCGCTTCGAGCTCATCGAAAGTGAGGCTGACGGTTTCAAGCTCACGCACCGGGATACCGGCCGGCTTGAAGTAGGTTGCCCCGAATTCACCATGAACTCTACGGCGCAATCTTGGTCTGACCATTGGTTTTTCCTTCCGCTTTTCTGGCATTTGCCAAATTCAGTATAAATAGCAAATGCCAGAAAGTCAATAGTTGTTTGTAACAGGATTTAAGAGTCTGGCTATATTCTACACTATCCTGAAGCCTGCTATTGAGTGAAGAAACACAAAATTGCCAGCTTTTTGGTTTTACCAGATTCGACAACAAGATTATATGTCATTTCGAAACCTTAAAACTGTCAGCGCGGAAGTTGCGCTGTGATCCTGCTGCGCAACCGCATAACGACATCCATGTCGAAAAGATATCTGATCGACAAGATGCCGGGGCGATCTCACTGAACGAGCTAGACTGCTTCGCCGACCAAGGTCTCCTCGCAGTGACAGGCGGGTTTCGAAATGGCCTCTAGAAATATTTATTGATCGCGGTTGAGGAGGCCGTGCTTTTTTAGTTTGTAGATCAGGTTGCGGCGGCTCATGTTTAAAAATTCGGCGGTTTTGACACGGTTGCCGTCGAAGCGGGCAAGCGCTTCGACCAGGGCTTTGCGTTCGGCTGAAGCAAGCAGATCTTGCGCGTCTGGTGCCTCTGCGGCGGCAGGAATCGGGGAGTCGACAGCGATGCCATGCAGGTGTCGCGGCTGCAGTTGTGCGTCGTCGCAGAGCAGAACTGAGGCTTCGATTACATTGGCCAGTTCGCGCACATTGCCGGGCCAGGCGTAGTTGAGAAGAACCTTGCGAGTGGCATCAGCCAGCACCGGAGCCGGGCGGCCGAAGCGGGCGGCAGCTTCGCTGACGAAGCGCTCAGAAAGCATCTGAATATCTTCGGGGCGCTCGCGCAGTGGCGGAATATGCAGAGTGAACACTGAAATTCGATAAAAGAGATCTTCGCGAAAAGCTCCGGTAGCGCACTGCTGTTTGAGATTACGATTGGTCGCCGCAATCAGGCGGGCATTAAAGCGAATGGTCTGCGAACCGCCGACACGGCGGAATTCCTTTTCCTGCAGGGCGCGCAGCAGCTTGGGCTGCAGCCCGATCGACATCTCGCCAATTTCATCGAGAAAAAGCGTCGAGTTATCAACCTCTTCGAAGCGGCCGGGCTTGCGCTCAACCGCGCCGGTGAAAGCGCCCTTTTCATGGCCAAACAGCTCGCTTTCCAGCAGGTTATCGACAATAGCCGCGCAGTTAACTGAGACCATCTCAGCCGTAGACCGCGGGCTGTTGAGATGAATGAATTCGGCCATGCGCTCTTTACCAGTCCCTGATTCGCCGGTTATCAAAACGGTAACGTCAGTAGCGGCGACACGCGCGGCCATTTCGAGAATCTTTTTCATGACCGGAGAAGCACATGGAAAAGGGTCAGCTGCGATTTTCGCGGCAACCTTACGATTCTGCTGGCGCTTGAGTCGCGACAGTTCGAGCACGCGCTCGACCGTGTTAACCAGGTCGTCAACATGTGGCAGTGGCTTGGTAAGGTAATCGGCGGCACCTTCTTTCACCGCGGCAACTGCCGAAGCTATCGAACCATGCGCGGTCAGAAAAATTACCGGCAGGTCGGGCAGCTTTTTAAGCAGACGCGCCATCAATTCTCGGCCATCCATGCCGGGCATCATCAGATCGAGCACAGCCACATCAATCGAACGCCGCAGAATTATCTCAAGCGCCTGCTGGCCAGAACTGGCGGCAAGCACCTCAAAGCCGGCATCTTCAAGCACCGCCTTGATCATATTGCGGTATGAGGCTTCGTCATCGGTTACCAGTATGGTGGCGCGAAAGTCTTTGTTCATTTGCCTTCTGCTTTCCTGAGTTTCAGTTCTGCAATGATTTCTCCAGATGCGGCATTGGCGAGGCGCAGAGAGCCACCCATCTGTTCGGCAAGCCTTCTGCTTACCGGCAGGCCAAGCCCGTAACCCTTAACTTTGCTGGATACAAATGGCGTAAAGACATCTTCAAGCATCTGCTCTGACATGTAGCCGCCGCGGTTATAGACCCTCACCGCGATATCTTCAGCACCTTCAACAATTTCGAGGTGGACGGCAGCTGGATCTTCAGCCGCTTCTACTGCGTTTTTCAGCAGATTAAGCAGAATCTGTCGCAACGCATTTTCGTCACCTGAACATTCGACAGCGGTCTTGCCGGAAGGCGCGGCGATCTGGCCTTCTGCCAGCTGCTGATTGAACATGCGCAACATGTCTTCGACGACTGCAGTTATGTTAAGCGGCAGAATGCGGCATTCCTGCGGCCGCGCAAAGTCGAGAATACTGCGCGTCAGTTCCTCAAGACGAAAAGTTTCCTGCTCAATGGTCGTGGCCATGGCCGCCCGTTCAGAATCCTGCTCACCTTTAAGTCTCTTTTGAAGAAGCTGGGCCATGCCACGAATTGCACCAAGCGGGTTCTTTATCTCGTGAGCAAGCCGCGCCGACATTTTGCCGATGTCTGACAGATGCGACTGTTTCTGCAACATCACCTTAAGCCCGGCAGTGCGCGACTGAAGAAGTGAAATCACCAGCCAGAGCAGCGAAAAAACCAGCCAGACAGCTGGCCACAGATATTTCTGCAGAATAAGTGGCTGCACAATTGAACGATTGGGCCCGCTGAACACCAGATATATGCTCAAACGCTCGCTATCAGTAACACGATCGCCCAAAGAGTCTTCGCTGCGCTGACGACCGGGACCCATGCCACGACCACCGCCGTTGCCAGGCCCGCCGCCACGTCGACGACCGCCCTGAGCAAAACCAGAGGGATTATTATGGCCAGGGCCGCTTATGCGACGGTACAAAGTGGTGTTTTCATTGAGCATAATTGCTTCGCGATCAGCTGGCAGCAGCGCAAGGTCATACTGAAAATCGGGTTGGCGGCTGAAACTTGCGATAGTCTTTTCTCCCTGCATGATGCCGGCGGCAAGAACATCTTCTTCTTCGATCAACTGTGCCGAAAAAAGCTCGGGCTGCAGAAGAACAAGCATCGGGCTGAGGCTGTTTTCGTGAATTACGCGCGTATAGAGGGCGCGCCCCTCTTTTTCGGCAGCCCATTGCAGCAGCACTTCAATCTGGCTATGGTTCCATCTGCTCATCAGCAGTGATAAGATGCCCGATGCAATGACCAGAAACAGAATAAGAGCGGCAACGGCAAAGCGATCAAAGCGGCTGATGGCAACCGCATCTTGAGCAGACCCTGTATTCATTTCATTTACATTTTGCATTTTCTATAACCGGGTATTGAACTGTCGTCAAAAATGCTTATTAAATCTGACGACCAACGGCCCTGCTCCTCTTATGAATTACTGACGAATAACTATTGTTCTGCAAGATTTGTTCCGGGATTTATGCAGATTGTATTCTTGCAATACCCGGCAGCGCAAAGACAACAACAGATCCGGTTGGAATCGCTTTCTCACAGAGATTGAACTGCTATGCCAAAATTCATTACAAGATGGCGCATCTGTCAAAACATAGCACAGGAGTGCAAACATTTGCACTTTTACGGTGAAAAAGACTGCACTTTTGCACGATGTATCTGACAGGCAGGCACGGGCTGAAAACTGCTAAATCAGCTTCCAGCCAATACTGCAGCGAAATTTTGCAACCTGGCACGGGCGTTGCAATTACCTTGATAACTTCAAATGAAAACAGGAGAAATGAAATTGAAAAAGTTCTATCTATTCGCGTTACTGGTCAGTGCAATGATGGCTTTTACCGGTTGTTCCGGCAGTGGTTCAAGCTCTACAGATACTTCAGCAGTGCTGTCAAGCGACGACATGGCCGGCATTGAAGCCAGTCTGCTGGTTGACCGCATGCTTGCCGCCACGGTAATAAGTGATGGCGACGCCAGCCTGCTGGCCTCAGCAGGAAGCGGCGACGGCACGTTCAGATACCGCAATCGCCAGTATCGTTCGCTCAACAGCGAAGCCGGGCTTGGGCTGCAACGTGGAACCGGCGCCTGCATGGCGATTGTTTCCGCCAACAGTATGACCGTAGGCATCGAACAGTGCTCGATCGAAAAGCTTGCCGGCGGAGAAATCGTTATAACACGTGGAAACGGCACCGCAATAACTGTTCCGGCACCTGATGCTACCGGCGATGTAAGCAACATTACCGTCGGCGAGATTATCTGGGAAGTAACTTACGGCAGTCTGCCGGAAGAGCCGCTCGTCGAATTGAGAAACACAAGATCTGGCATCAAGCTGAATATCAGCGAAAATGATGACGGCACTCTGACCATAGTGCGCGACCTTTCTGAAGTTTTCAGCGGCAGATGGGCTGAGAACGGCGACCTGGAACTGGAGGACCGACAGGGGAAAAGAGCCAGATACAGATATGGCAAAGCGAACTGAAATCTAAGTCACTAATCAAAATTTTACAGGAGGCAGTGGTATGAAAAACATCAGTATTATCCTTACAGTAGTTCTTCTTCTTGGTGTCGGCATCGCGTTTGCCCAGGACAGTGTTGCACAGAACGCTAAGGGAAAAATGCGCGGCAACGGTCAGCGGGCAGCCCTGAATCAGAGCAGCCAGAGCCAGTCAACAGTTGCCAGCCAGACTGCAGCCAACAACACCCCCACACAGGGCGTAATCAAAAGCGAAACCTGTGACGGCACAGGCCGCGGCTATGGCGATGGCAGCAAGCCCCAGCCTAAAGACGGCACCGGCTTCGGCGCCAAAGCGCAGAAACGACAGGGCCGCAACGCTAAACTCGAAGACAGTCAGGGCAATGGCCAGCGCAAAGGTCAGGGAAAAGGCGCCCAGAACGGCACAGCACAGCGCACCAGACGCCAGTTACGCGACGGCTCATGTGGTCAGAGCACCAATACAGTTCCCACTACCAGCGAAAGCAAGTAATCCAACTCTCTCCCTCTCACTTTGCAGGCCGGCCGGTTAACCCCGGCCGGTTCTGTTTTTAGAAGTGTGTCGTCGTTTGTCACGCATGAATTCAAGAATAGAGTAATTGGCATATTGCTTAAGCCGTGCTGCCGGCAGAATACTAAGAACTGACAAGTGTTGATTCATTATGAGCAGTGGCTGTCGCAGCGACAGACTGGCTTGATTTTGCAGGAGGGCGATATTCTGATACAATGTAGTAAAGACAAACGAGGGGGAAAGTCATGCAAAGATGCTGGCGGACGCTGGTTATACTGGCAACGATAATGCTTGCACTGCCAGCGGGTGTTCTGGCCGATTCCTGGCAGGTTTTCAACGAGGCAGCGGGGATCAACGGCCGGGTCATCAACTGTTTCGCTTCGTTCAAAACGGTGATGGCAGTTGGCACAGACCTGGGCGTAAGCATCTACAGCGGTAACACTGGCACCTGGTCAGCGGTTGCACTGCCTGATCAGGTTGCTACGATGCCGGTCAAAGACATCGCGTTTGATGAATACGGGCACCTGTGGCTGGCAACTGCCAATGGTCTCGTCAGCATCCAGGAAGAGAAAATCACAGTCTATGATTCGCACCACAACCTGCCGACCATAGACATTGACCGCATTCAGATAAGCAAAGACCGCATTTATGTTGGCTGTTTCGGCGGTTACGTGGCGCAGGCTTATATTCCGCAAACAGGAACAACGGTATTCACTCCGGTCAACTACAAAGACACAGCAGAGGGTGACAATCTTAAAATCAGGTCAGTCGGGATTTCAGGTCTGGCGATGACCGGGCCGAATCAGGGCTGGTTCAGCACACGCGGCGGCGGACTAATAGAGATCAGTGGCTCAAGCCAATATCCGGCCACGAGCAGCGATGGCAACCCCGAGCTGTGGATCAACGATTTTTTCATATTTCCAGGTAAAAAACGCGAAAAGCATACTATTGCCGCGACACCGCAGCATCTGAGTCTGATTCGCAACAATCGGGCGGACTACGAAATCAAACTGCCGATTGAAGACCCGTGGTTAAACAGTCTGGTTACCGTTAAAGAACCCGACGAAATTTTCGACATGCTTTCCAAGCCAGAATTGTCTGACAATGACGAGCATCTGCTCGATTTTCTTGGCAAACATTCGCTGTATGTCGGCACCAGAAACAACGGCCTGTGGCGCTTTCAGCGCGGAAGATGGACACAATATCTTACAGCTAACAGCGTGTTACCGTCTGACAGTATCAACCGCCTTTACGCGGTTGGCCGACTGCTGATAGTCTGCACTGATTCGGGACTGGTGCTGATTCATCTCGACTCAAACCAGTATGATGAATTCAAAAAAATCGGCCTGGGTTCGGCGTATTTTAAAACGATTTACCCGTTTCCGCCGCTTTATGCCGCGATGATTCCGCACTTTCAGATCGCCAGAGGCGGCAGCAGTTACTGGTTTTCGCACCTGCACGGCCTGACCAGATGGCGATCGTCAACCTTCCCCAAGAATTATGACCAGCAGACCCTTCCTGATGTCAGCAGTCGTATTGAAAAAACGGAGGAAGAGGAAGAAGAAAATACCGGACATCTCGACAACGAAGAGCCCGAACTGCCGGTCGACAACGTCGGCGAAGAGGCATTGCGCGGCTACTGGCAACTGTTTACCAAGGAGTACATTTTCTATGACCAGAGCGACCTGTTTGAGATCCCAGAACAGAAAATCACCTGGATAGATGTTGACCGCAACTCGGACTATCTCTGGGT
This sequence comes from Candidatus Riflebacteria bacterium GWC2_50_8, assembly GCA_001787855.1. Classification (GTDB taxonomy): domain Bacteria; phylum Muiribacteriota; class Ozemobacteria; order Ozemobacterales; family Ozemobacteraceae; genus Rifleibacterium. The sequence goes on from MFYY01000091.1 coordinate 20,593, forward strand.
GATATTCAATGATAAGCGACTGGCGCGCATGCGCATGGAAAAGCGGGTTGTCAAAAAAGACGGCAAAAAGGTCAAAGTCGAATTGCCAGACTGGCAGATGCTTAAAGACGTGCCCTGGGGCGATGGCACCGAGCTGAATGTCGTCTGGTTCACGCCCGACAGCATCTACGTTGGCACTAAAAAAGACGGTTTTTATATTCTGAAAAATCCCGGCAGCAAGGATCTTAAAAAAGAGCCGTTTGAGTGGCAGCACCACAGCATTTACACCGGCCTGCCGGATTCTGACGTGCGTGGTTTTGCGCAGTGGAAACGCGAGCAGGGGCAAGTGCTGGCAATTCAGCACAATAACAGCATCAGCACCTGGGACGGCGATTTTTACAGCAAAATCGATCTGGGCGGGCGGCGGCGTTACACCTGCATTGCTGCCGGCGCCGAAGGCAACCTCTGGGTTGGCTCGGTTGGCGGGCTGTTTCGTGTCGATCCATCTGGGCATGTATATTCATATACCAAAACCAACGCCCGGTTTGATTCTGACCACATTTCAGCGATCGGTACTCTGCCGGCCAGCACTGAATTTCCGCTCGGGGTTTGGGTCGCCTGTGATGCCCTGGCAGATGATGTCGACATGAACCCGCTGATGAATGGCTCAGACCAGGCGCCAATGGTTGTCACCGACTGCAACGGCGAAAAGCGGGTTATCGAACAGGTAATTGAGGGATCGTCATTGCATTACTATGATGGCAGAACCTGGGACAAGTGGAAAATAGCCGGCGTCAGCCATATCATGATCGACCGCGAATTTGTCTGGCTGTCGACCAATATCAGGGTGCGCCGCCTGCGCATTCCGCGCTGAAACCGCCTAGTAAGACTGCACTACTGTCGGCATATAGAGGCGCATGACACGGCACGAAGTCGCTATCCACAAGAATTCCTGGTCAAACATCATCGCCCGCACGCCGGGTCTGAACATCGGCTCCCATTTTTCGCCGTCGTAAAGCATGATCTGCGCGATATCAGGGCCTGAGTTTTTCACCCGCAGACGATACTTGCTGTCGCGGCCGCGACCGAGAAATGGCGGCGGGTCTGACGACCTGTAGGTTTTACGAACGCCAGCTCCCTGCTCTTTCGCGTATTCATCGACCGCCACGGCTACCGTGTAAGGGTATTTAGCGTCATCTGGCGCTGCCGCGATTGCCACCACCCTTTCAGAGTTGAAATCGTTCATGCGCCCGTGAATTTCATGGATTTTGCCGTCGGGCGTAAGATACGACAAGCCCTGAAACGCCCCCAGCCAAAGGTTATAGTGGCGGTCCTGCACCATGCAGGTGTAATTGCGCTCGGGCACGGCGATAAACCTGAGTTTGCTGCCATCGAAGGTTGCCAGACCATTGTCGAACAGCAGTGCTGCCACTGAACCTTCAGCGGATTTCCAGTATTCTATGGCGATTACGTGCCTGAACTGGTCAATTTCTTCTGAATCGCGGGGAAATTCAATGCGCAGCCAGTCGGACGGGCGCAGGTCTTTTAACGTCGTGCCGTGGGCAGCCGGAAGATAATAGACCCCGCTGTCTTTGGCACTGACATAGATTGCCGAACCAACCCGCTGCACACAAAGCAGATCGTCGTGTTTTGCCCATGGCAGCTGGTCGGTAGCAAATTCATGCCAGTCGTTGCTTTTCGGGTCAGGAACAATCTCGCCGGGGCGGTTGTCGAGACAGGCGAGCTGGTTGTTGTCGAAGATCACCCAGACGCGCTCAGCAAGATCAAGAGCGAGGTCGTTGATGTCTTCAGATGGAATCGCGTGCAGCGGGCATTCCTGCATCAGTGAAGCGACCGAAAACAGCTGGTGTCCCCTGGCATCATACAAGTTGGCGCCAGCCTTGACAATCGGCGTAATTATCGCAGCCGTTGTGGCCTGACATGGAGGAACGGCTGAATCGTCAGCGGCGGCATCATCGCTGCTTTCGGCAGAATCAGGGCTGGCACTGCTGCTACCAGACTGCTGTGCCCGGTGTTCTGCAATGGCGGCAGCGATATCTTCGGCAGACACGGAGTCTTGTGAAGGCGCATTAATTACCACATACTCATCAGGCCCGACCATGGTTTTCATGTCGAGCGAAACAAAGATCTCAGATAGCGGCGCCAGGCAAAGGTCGGTCGGCTGTTCCTTACAATAGTGGTGCCAGAGCTCTTCGCCGGCACTTGTCGGAGGCCGGTCACCGCTGGTGCTGTTGTCTTCGATCGTCAGGTCTTTGCTCGGATCGTTATCTTTGCTTTCAAATCTCCCGGCGAGATGAAAGCGATATTGCATAACTCCGAGAAACGGCGATGACGGATAGACAAATCTTGAGATACCGCGATCGTGCGAGATCCAGATATCTTTACCGCGCAGCAGTTTGCCATAGGCGATGAATGGCTCGATCGGATAGCTTTTCTGCGAGGGATAACCGTAGACATACGGTCCCCAGCTCTGCATAAACGGCCAGAAAGTCTTGGCCCAGTAAGGTTCAGAACCGCTGAACTGAAAGATGTCAAATTGCGCGTCTTCGGTGATGCCGAGCATAGTCAGCCCGCCCTCCGAAAGAATCGCTATCTTCTTCGGCCCGGGCAGGTAATAAACCTTGTTGATGTTGTCTGAAGGCAGCGGGCTGTCGCGGGTAGTAAGGTTGTTCCAGCGGCCATCGTCAAACAGCCACAGTCCCTGTCCGCGCGTGCCGGCAATCAGAGTGCGTTTGCCGATAAAAGTTTCGAGATGCAGATAGCCCTTTGGCTTCTCGCGTTTGTATTCATCTTTTTCATCGTCGGGTGCCGTGGTAACGCTGGTAATCCAGCATTCTTCGATCGGCAATGAGCACCGCCCAACCGGCCGGTTATTCGAAATGAGGTTCATCTGGTCCTGGGTTACAGCAATAATGCGGTTAGCATTGCCTTCTTCGAATGACCAGAAATCATTGACCCAGTCAGAAAAAAGCTCGTCCTCACCGACCAGGTTGCTGCCGTCAACGGCGCGCAGCAGGCCCTTTCCCTTAGTCGAATAAATACCACCACCCGGGTAATCCATTGCCAGCGCTGTGATGCCAACCGACATGAACTTGTTGGAATCGTCGCCGCCAGCTCGATCAACCGGCAAAAAGCTGGAAATATTGCTGCCCGGCGAAATCGCCGAATAAAACAGCCAGCCGCCAAAGCAGCCGACATAAATCTTGTTGTCGCAAACCTGCACAACTTCAACATCCAGCGTTGAAAGACCATGTTCGTGAGTATATCTTTTAACAGTCGGGTTGGACTCTGGAAACTTATCGAGTTCGATGGCAAACAGCCCGGCCGGTGTCGCGGCCCACAGCGTGTTATAATCGTCGAAATCGAGCGAACGCACGGCAAGATCGGCAAGCTGTTCATTATAATTTGCGAGATTGAGCCAGCCCGAGTAATTCTCGAGGTATAGCCCGATGCCTTTGTCGCTGCCCACCGCCATCATGCCCTTGTTGATGGCAAGACAGCTGAGATTGTTGCTGGGAAGCCCGGAGCGGGTGTTCCAGGTCATCCAGGTCTGCCCGGCATAAGCAGGCCAGGCGAATATCAGCATGGCAAAAATAACTGCAGCAAGAACAGGGCACATATTTTTTTTGTTCATGCTGATATGATACGTCAAACGACAAAATCGGGTAAACAAATATGTGCCTTGCCAATTAGTCGCTGTCGACATTCATAAACCGGCGCAGAACCACTTAAACAGGCGCACAAAAAGGCATTAACTGACGTCAGCGTTGCCATCAGCTGCTTGCCGAATAATTGTATTGGCAGACAACGTTGCTGTGCTATAATATCAGCATGGAACTGATCAAAAAAATATCTCAATTGCTGACGAAGCTCCGCGACCGCAAGGCGGCCGCCAGATATGGCGAGGCCAATATCTGCGCGCCATGCGTGATTTATGCCGCAGAATTTCCGGTGCAGGCCTGGCAGGACTTTGTCGGTTATGTTGACGAATCTCAGAAAAACCCCGACAGCAGCAGTCGGAGCTATCTGCAGCGCTTGAGCACGATAAACAGTCAGGATGACTGCCTCAACTTCTTCGCAGGACTGGCGCAAAGTTCTGAAGAATGGCGGCCAATAGCCAGCTTTGCCGATATACCGGTATTGTTTGACAATGATCTTTTTGACAGCGTCACCAGCGAATATGAAAAGGCCAGAAACGTTTCTGAGCAGACTGCAATGGTAGCAAAGCTGTTCGGCGAGGCCAACCCCACCATACTTGAGATGCTCAGCCTGATGCTCGAAGGCGATATCGAACGTTATCCGCAGCCGGTTTCAGCAACAGCACAGGAACTGGTTAACCGGGATATGGCGGCGCGCGCACAGCTTACGGAATTGTTATCCGGAACTTGGTCAGATGAAGT
>MFYY01000091.1:25006-27717 GCA_001787855.1 Candidatus Riflebacteria bacterium GWC2_50_8
CGCTGGTGGCTCATTCGCTCGATTGCCTGTGCGGCAGCACCGGCTCGCAGCTTTCTCAAGGGCCGACTTCTTGACAATCGCGATGAGCGACTGGCATGCATGACTTTTCCGGCTTTACTGAAAGCCGGGTTTTCTCTGCTGAAAAGTCACGACAGCCATGACCATCCGAAAGCCGACCAGCTGCAGAAACTTTATTCAGGCCAGCTGACCCGACTTACCGGAATAGTCGGCAACAACCTTACCTGATCGCAATCATGCGATAATAAGCCTTTTTCAGCCCCATTTTTTCATAGAGCCTGATAGCTTTTTTATTCTCGACATCGACATGCAGTGAAAAGTTGCCGTCAGTGAGCTTTCTGACTGTCTCCATCAGCCTGGTGCCTATTCCGCGTGATCCGGCCCTGATGTCAGCACCGATATAAACCAGGTGATACTGCGGCATGACGACAGCTACCGGCAACTTGATCACTACCGCAAGGCCTTTCATTTCACCAGATATGTAAGCACCAAGTACGAAACCACCGGCAAAAGCCACTCTGATCGCTTCGAGAACGCTCTGTCGGTCATCGCCGTATTTGCCGAGGTAACGGTCAACATAATCAGCGAGTTGCTCGATATTTTCAAGATCCTCTTCGGCCAATTGCCTGATGTTGAGCTCATTTTTGCCTTCTTCAAGAATGACGACACTTGATTCACCGGCTTCGACAATTCCATGACGCCGGGCAGCGGCGCAGGCAGCAAGCGACGCTGCGCCTCTGAAAGCCACTTTAAGATCTTCCCTGCTTCGGGTCAGCGCGATCATGTCACGAATCTCGCCGGTAGTAACCGGGATAAAGGCGCCGCCAGAGTCATAAACAGCATTAAGAACGTTCTGCGGGTCGATAATGTTGTATTCGATGGTGTTCTTGCTCATGCCCTTGTAGCGATTCATGGTTTTCTCGTCTTTAATTCTGGTCTCGCGCTTTTGCCAGGCCAGATACATAGGGTTGTCATCACTGGCACAGGCCATCATGATTTTCGGAATGCGCTGCACCAGCCCGCGCCGCCATAGAGATCTGAATCCGAGATGCAGCCCGGTTATCAAGGCACCGTTGCTCAGAAAGCAATAGACGTTATTCGGGCTGTTGCCAAGCTTGGCCACGATTTCTTCGGCGATTTCGGCGTAAACATTGTCGGTAATACAGCAGTTGCTGTAGCCATGATTCGCGTCATACCAGTTGTTGGAAACCGCGAGTTCGTGGCTTTTGCGGTATGCCTCATGGTAATTGCTGCCGAACTCGATAATCTCGACGCCAGGTTCTCTGAACCAGCGTTTCTTGCGATCAACCGACCCTTCCGGCATAACCACCCGACATGCCATGCCAAACTTTTCGGCAACAAAGGCGACAGATTCTCCAAGCTGACCAAGAGAAGCCACCACTATCGTCTTGTAACCAAGTTGAACGGCCTCCTTTACCAGATAGTATGCGATACGGTCGTGCATGTGGCCGGTTGGATTGAGGCCTTCCATTTTTAAATAAAGCTCTTCGACCCCGATATCACTGTTGATTCTGGTAGTTTTGTACAAAACAGTATGCCCAATACGCTGTCTTAGCAGTTCCATAAACGCCTCCTCACGCTCAGGCAAATTTGGCAAAAAAGTAGTTATATCTGTAGAATCTGATTTACAGAGGCCAAAAGGCAAAAATTAGCCTTCAGCCCAGCCAAAAGCCTGAAAAAAAAAACTGGATTGTTACCAGCTTATTAAAAATTCTCCGACAATGCAAGCACCAAAAACCCGAAGGCTACTTCACAACAGCCTTGGCTGCAACAGCTATAGATACAGGCCTCTGGCGACCACAGCAGATACAGATGTTTCAGCAGCGACACTTGGGCCTGTTCCGTAAAGTGGCTTATCTAACGCTGGTTCAGGCTGACCTGACATGATCAGTAAATTTGTGCGAAATTTAAAATCACATTGCCTGTTGCCGCGCACCCTTACTGATGGTAATAATTAGTCTGTACATAAGTTTTCTCAAAAACGGTAAGCCGTTTTTTCGCGCCAGCCGGTCAGGCCGCGCCAATCTTTGAGCAGGAGAAATTACGACGTGAAAACACTACATCAGAAAATTTCGGCCATACTCTGTGGAGCCGCCATGCTGGTGACTTCATTTGCAGCAGCTGAAGAGTCGGGGCTTTACCCGTTGCGCACCGAGCCAGACGGAAACCATGTCTACATCGACAGCAAAGGCACGGTTAAATTCGCGGTCACCTCAACTCTCACGGAAGAATTTTCGCAGGGTTTTGCAGCTGTCTGCGAGTCTGATTCATGGCATTTCATCGACATCACCGGCAAAAAAGCTTTTGGCAAAGACTTTGACGAGGTCAGGGCTTTTTCAGAAGGCCTGGCGGCGGTAAAAACAGGCGAACTATGGGGTTATATCGACCTCACCGGCAAAATGGTTATTGAAGCCAAGTTTGCCCGCGCTTTCAAATTTTCAGAAGGCCTTGCCTGTGTAATGATCGGCGACCCGGCCGACGGTTCAGCTCGTTATGGCTACATTGACAGCACCGGAAAATACGTTATCGAACCGTTTCTGCGCTGCCTCGACAACCAGTATTTTTCATCGCCAGGCGAGTTTTCAGATGGTCTGGCCGCAGCCTGGCTGCCTCTCAACAATGATGGCGACCATATGGTCGGTTACATCAATAAGGAAGGTAAAACGGCTATC
>MFYY01000092.1 GCA_001787855.1 Candidatus Riflebacteria bacterium GWC2_50_8
TTGTATTGATCGGAAGCATGCCAATGGTCTTGGTGGCGCCAAAGCCGGGTTTCGGCGCTGATGAAGGCGCAATGCCCATTTTGTCAGACATTGCCTCCTGTGCCAGTGAGGCATCACCCTTAGACATCATTGCATTTGCGCCATAATCCGCGTCTGCAAGCTGCCGTTTGCTTTTCGCTTCTTCCGGGCGCTGACCTTCCAGCGTTCCGTGCAGCTGGCAGTAAATCTCGCCGCCTTCGTTCAGATTGCCGGTTGCCAGATAGAGACAGCCCTTTTCCGGCCCTGTCATAGGGCTTCTAAGATAATTGTGCTTTAGCAGCAGACTCATGTTCGGCTGTTGCATCATTGGAGAGTTGTCCATGTTATACATTTCAATGGCACCGGTTAGAACTCTTATGTTGGCCATACAGGCTTTTTCGCGAGACTGTTCGCGTGCTTTGCGGAAATTTGGCGTGGCAATTGCCGCCAGAACCGCGATAATTACGATTACTATCATCAGTTCTGCCAGTCTGAAGCCTTTTCCTGAAAACAGCATGGAGAAAATCGCGCAGATAAAGCTCCAGATTCCGTTAAGAATCGCGAACAGCAGCTTTCTTGATACGATCAAAAGGATCATGAAAATAATAAAGCCTACGGTAAAAAGAGCCTCCGGACTGGTGACAATACCCCATCCTGCTTTGAGCAGACGCATGAAACCTCTGAAGAAAAATGGATCTTTGCGCGTTCTGGCATCCTTTACGTTGCCGGTAAAATCATAGAGGTGATAGTCTTCTGGCGCATACAGATACCAGGTGAACCTGGAAATCGGGATGTCGATCAGTGGCGGAGCAAATTCGAGCCCACCGCGCCATTTGACTTCGTTTACCGGGTTTTTAAGAAAGATCTGCAGGTTCTGCTGCACGGTTTCGCCCACCACCTGACTCATTTCGAGCGGAATCTGCACTTTGCCATCGCTTCTTCCGGCAACCAGCTTTACTCCCAGACCATCTCTGAATGCTGAGACGATTTCTGAACCGGAAGCAAGCTGCAGCTGAAGATACTGCTTGTTGTTATTGCGAATGTTGAGGCTGATCAGCGAATTGCTTGTCTTGTTGGTGGTAAAGGTCGTTTTGACCTCAAGACTGTCTGCCACTACCGTTTGCTGCGGGACGTCGAGATAGCGCTTGACTCCCAGCAATATGCCGGTTGGGCTGGTGTTGTGTCGATAAGCCAGCAGCAGAGGCATGGTGGCACGGCTTTTAATCGCCACCGGTGCTTCAAGAGGGTCTATCGGAAAAACGCCCTTTTTAAGCGGTTCTTTTTCATCATTCCCAGGTTGCACTTCGATTGAGGTCAGTGCTTCAACTGCTATTGTTCCCAGTTCACGCTCGGCCTGCAAAGGAGTAACCTCTGGAATGCTGATGGTAGCGCTGGTCATGTTTACCGCTGATTCGTAAGCAATGATGATCTGGCAATTGTCTTCGCGCCCGGCCTGAAATTCTACCTGCAGCCTTCTCTGGTTATTTTCCAGAAGCATGCGTTGGCTGACCTGGCGGTCGCCACTTACCGAAACAATTTCAACTCCCGCGGGAATGCTGAAATAGAACTGGGTGACCGGGGCTTTGCTGATTCTGAAGTCGAAGATTTTATACGAGTGCATGGCGGTTTCGCCGAGAGTGACCAGGGTTTGCGAACGCGCATGAATTATCGGTTTTATCGGGGCAACAACGCGGTCGGGTTTAACTGTTGGCGGTTCTGCTGAATCGGGATCCTGAACCGATTCGTCAACACCGGGAGTGGGTTCAATTACCGGTTCGGGAATGCTGGCAGCGCGCAGCACGCGGCGGCGCCATTTGATTGAGATATCGCTGTTTGCGCCAAGCCAGCCGATGAAACTGCAGCCTTTTGCCTGTGGTTGTTCGGTAACGCTGAAGTCTTTAAAGCTGCTGCTGTCAATAGAAAGAATAAAGTCTTTTGCCTGCAGCTCAATGAAAGTGAGCGGTATTCGGGTCATGCTGAACTGAAGGGTAAAGAGGTCTTCGATGTTCTGAATCGGCACGACAAATGAAATCTGGCATTCGTGAATGCCCTTGCCAAATACCGGCAGCGAAAACATCGTGTCTTTCCAGTTGTTCTGGCTCAGATTGTCGTTCCCGCCGGAAGCTGCCTGATACATGTTCAGCATGTTGCTGCGCCGGTTGTTGATCTTGCCAAACTGCACCTGTCGCGTGTTTGTGTCGATCCAGCTGGTTTTGAGCGTTGTAAGTGTGTCGTTAAGCCTTACCGCAGACACCGCAAGACTGCCCCACAGCAGCGGAATCTCATGCCAGGCATCAGTAAAAGTTTCGAGCTTGAAAACAACGTTCAGTCGCGCAAAATTTTCTTCGATCTGACCGTCTATCGCTGCCGAATTGATCTGGTAGGTTAACGGCGGTGTGTCGGCAACCGGCAGAGTCGAAGAGGCCAACCAGGCTTCTTTGATTGCTTTGAGCTTTTCGAATTCTTCAATTGGCAGAATAAAGTATTTGCCAATATCCTGCTGCAGAACCTTATACAGATCTTCATAAGGCACCAGCGTTTTGACTGTTTTTATGCTGGTTATCGTTGATTTCGCAGGACTCTGAACAAAATCCGGGTTTTCTGAGGCATTGGTCGATTGCAGAGCATCAGCCGGCAAGTTCTGATAATCATTGTTGGCGCGCTGATCAATCTGCTGCGCCTGAATGTTGCTGCTGCGCATCTGCAGCTGCATGAGTTCCTGCTGGCTGGCGCCCGTCAGAGTGGCTGCGCTGGCACACACCAGTAAAACCATAAACAAAAATCGATACTTCATTATGTCCTCCCAAACCTGGTCATTGAACGACTGTTAAAGGTGAAAAATTCTTGATCTGCTCATCAGTACCCAGTACCACAAGTATGTCACAGGCCTTAAAAACAAGAGTTGGCAGCGGATTAACTATGGTTTCATTTTCGCGCCGCACTGATACGATAATGGCGCCCGAACGCTGCCTGATTTCAGCGTCTTTGATCGCCTTGCCATCGAGGTAGGACTGTCCCTGAATTCTGAATTCCTCCATCATCATGGCTTTACTGTCGCCGGCAAGCGCCGCATCCATGAAGTCGACCACCGAAGGGCGATAGAGCATCGACGCCATACGGGCTCCTGCGATTATGTTTGGAGAAACAACCTTGTTGGCGCCTGCTTTGCGTAGCTTGGCTATGCTGTCGATTTTTTCGGCCTTGGCGACGACGAAAAGGTCGCTTTTAAAGCCTTTTGCCGAAAGAGTTACAAACAGGTTGTCGGCATCGGTCGGCAAGGTTACCGCGAGGCCGGCCGCACGCTCTATGCCAGCTTCAATAAGGATTTCATCAGATGTTGCGTCACCTTCGATTGCAAAAATGTTTTCCTGCTGCAGCTTGTCGATACGGCTGCGGTCGATGTCAATAACGACGAACTGCTTTGGGGCACTGTTTTTCAGGCTTTTAATGATCTCCTGTGCCGTTTTCCCGGCGCCACATATTATGTAATGATTCTTTAACTCGTTGATCTGTTTGCGCATCTTTTTGAGCCCCCAAATTTCGCGAAGTTTTCCTTCGAAAAGCATCTGTGCAATGGTTGAAGCGGCGTAGGCCATGAAGCCGCCGCCAAGAAGTATCAGAACTATCGTGAGCATGCGCCCACTGCTGGAAAGAGTGTGAACCTCTGAATAACCAACCGTGAAAAGGGTTATTACGGTCATGAACAAACCATCGAGCATGGTCCAGTGGTCACCCTCTACGACTCGGTAGGCAACTGTCCCGCACAGCAGCAAAAAAAACAGTGTGAAGGTCAGATTGATCATGCGCTGTTGAATGTTCATACGCCGCTCAGTGTACAGCAAAACACACCGCGGTTCAACAACAACTCAAGTCATGTTTCTGGTAAACATATAAATCTGCGCGGGGGATGGCGGATGTGGTCGCGATAAAGTTAAAAAGCGCTGTCCATCGCAAAATCAGCTTCTGTGTGATTGTATGCCGAGTCGATAATCAGGTGGTTTTTGCGCTTGTGGATTTCAGATTCATAGTTGTTTTTAATGGTTTTCCAGTCTGCAAAGGCCAGTACGTCGCGCAGCAGATTAAGTACGCGCCGGTGATCAGCGATATTGAAAACCGGAAATTCGACGGTCAACAGTTCTATCGGTGCTCCACATTCCTTGAAACGCCTGGTCCAGCTCTGCCGAAAGTGCCCCTGCGAATCGCAGCAGTTAAGCATGACAATCTTGTAGTTCTGCGAAAAATTAGTTGTGTCAAGATCTTCAGACGTTGCCTTGAAAACCTTGAACGGCTTAACGTGACGATCTTCGATAAGGTCGCCGTTTCCGCATTTGAAAATGTCTTCCATTGATTCAAAAGCCATGCCTTTGCCATACCGGGCGTGTCCCGAATAAATGACCATGTCGATTGTTTTGTCTTCAAGCGCGGATTTGAAGATTGACTTCGGCTTTTCGTTGATCTGTGTGATCATGCCGATCTCTATAAGCACGGGTCTGCCTTTGTGATACAGGCGCTTGCCGTTGAGCGTTTCAAAAGCTGGAAACGAGCCCATGATTGTGTCGCGCGGGTGATCCCAGCCCCAGAATACTGCGATTCTAAGTTTGCCATCAGCAAACATCGCATCGTAATTGGGTCGGCCTTTCGGCACGGGATTTTTCTCTGACCTCTCAACCGCGCGCCGAATACTTGCGCCGTTGAGCAACACAGCGATCAGAGTGAGAAGAATAATGCTGGTAAAATACTTTCGTTTACGCATGACAGTCGTTAAATCGGCAGTCTACGCAGAAAACCTTAGATACAATTATTGCGGCTCAGGCATTTTCTTTTGAGGCTGACAAATCGCTTTCTGCATTAGGTGCAAAACTGCTGTCAGCTTCGTCGATCTTAAAGCCGCTGGTAACCAGACGCAATTCTTCAATTACACCATACAGATCGTTATTGATCGCTTCGACCGCTTTTTCGTCGAGATTTTTCTTCTCGATGGTTTCGCGCAGCCGGTTGCCTGTGGCGACAAGCTTTTCGATGACTTCGCGATCTTTGGCAACCATCTTGCACAGAGAATCAGACATCATGTTGAAAGCTTCCTGAAGATCCTGCAGTTCGTCGCCGTGACGCAGATAAATCTTGCCGGTAAGGTCGCCGGATGCTATTATTCGCGTCGTTTCTTCGAGTCGATACACCGGCCCCGCTATCTTGTGTGAAACGAATATCGATAATATCGCGATGACAAATACAAATACAAATATCCAGCGCACCAGTGTGGAGTTGACCGCATCAAAGATATCGGCCAGCTTGTCTATGGTCAGATCCTGAGTGTTGGCAATCTGACTCCATGAAGTGTGGTAGATGGTCCAGCCAACGCCAAACGCCACCATCAGCATGGTTGTAATGATTATGCCCATATATCTAAGTTGCAGACCTGTTTTTATCAGGTAGGTTCTTCGTCTATGTTTGCTCATGGTACCTCCGTAATGCAGAGTCAGTTTTTTTCAGCAGTATGTTTGTTTTCTTCGGAAATATGAAAGGTGCAGAAGATATTACCCATCGCATCGAACCGGTATTCGCCTTTTTGCGGGCATAGCCGGATATCAGAAAGGAATCCCTTTTCTTTGAGAGTATCGAGGTCTATTCTTTTACCGGGCTCGATAATGCTTTTGGTGTTACTTACATTGTATTCTTCTACGGCAGCCCTGATTTTTACCCGTATTTCGCGGCATGAAATGCCGTAGATGCCAGACTGCATATTCAAAAACTGCGGGAAAAAAATGAAAATTGAAAGTATGACGCCAAAGAGCAGAAAAACTATGGCGTAAAGCGCAAAATTGCCCCGACGGCCGCCGGGTCTGGTAAATTCATCTGTTATTCTCATCTTGTCACCTTACAATTTATCTTTA
>MFYY01000093.1 GCA_001787855.1 Candidatus Riflebacteria bacterium GWC2_50_8
AAGCGTATTGCCGAGAGCAGAAGACGATTCCTTAACATCTTTCATCAGCTCAGAGCTGAATCGCTGCACATTGCCGCGCGATGCCTCGAGAATCCAGTTAAATACATGAACAATCGAAGAAGCAAATTGCAGAGTTACTGCCAGCAGCATCGAAGCGAAGCAGGCGAAAAAAAATGAAGTGGTATCCTGCCCGGTCAGCCCAAGCCAGGCGGTCCAGAAACCTCTTCCGAGAAGATAATTAGACAGGCCAAGAAAAAGCCATGCGCAACCGGTAACCGCTCCGACAACCGTCATCGGGTAGCACCAGAGAATGAATGTCGGGTAACCGATCTGCATGGCAGTTGCCAGCTTGTCGGTGAAGTAGCCTGCCGTCTGACAGATCAGGATGAAAAAAATAAAAAACACTGCAATCATCATTGCCGGCCCGGGCAGATGCAATAGCAGGTTCTGCGAACCAAGCAGCAATACCGCTACAAAAACGCAGGCAGAAAATGGAACCAGCCATTTAAGGCGCAGTTCAAAAATATTAGCCGTTACCAGATGTTCCTGCTGCATTTCATAAAAATACAACAGAATCGCCATCATTGCCAATCTGCTGTGCATTAAGAGCAGTAACCTTTTTAGTGGCTTAGCGATAAGTCTGTCTTTGCCTGCGGATTAGTGCAGAAGTGTCGGGGCGAACAATACAAACTGCTGCGTGCATAAAACCACAGATTGAATTTTGCGCTTATAAATTCTGCTGAATCTGTCGATAAAGAGACTGAGCATTCATATTCCACAGGAAAAAGATAAGAAAAGAATGAGGCAAACAAAGAATAATAGCGTGTTTTCCCTGCTCAGGGGTTTACTGGTAACGCTTCTGTGCCTTGTGCTGCCCGTCGCTGCCATGGCTCAGTCCGCGGCTTTTCAGGATTTGCCGCGCGATCACTGGGCCTATTCAGATGTCGAGTTTCTTATCAGTCAGGGCTATATGGAAGGCTATCCAGACGGCACCTTTAAAGGGCGCAAAGTTACTACCCGTTACGATGTTGCACTGATTCTTGCACGCATTCTCAAGCGCATGGAAGAAAAGAAAGCAAACATCGATTCGGCCAGCGAAGAAGAGCGTGCTGCTCTTACCCGCCTCACCAAAGAATTTAGAGACGAACTCGGTCTTCTCGACGTTCGTGTGGATTCGCTTGAACGCCGCATGGTTGACAGCGAAAACAAGATGAAAACATTTGAAGATCAGTTGCCAAAGGTTAAGATTACCGGCACCTACCGCGGTCGTGGCCAGTATATCATCGATCCTGATACTGTTGGCAGAGACGACTATGGCGATAAAAAAACGTTCAGCGAAGCGGGTCTGGTAACTTTCTATCAGGATGTTTACCTGCGTTTTACCGGTAAACCTCTCGGCGAAAAAATCGAAACATTTTATGAACTCTACGGCTATATAGCCGGTAGAACCTGGAATAGAACCGTTTATAACGAAGTCGGCAACTCTTCGGCTAATCCGTTCGACAATATTGATGATTATGTGCGCTATATTCAGAACGACAACTATGTTCGCTCTAACAAGCTTCACCTGGTCAGCAAGGCCAAGTCGATGAAGGTCAGGGTTTTTGCTGGTGAGTCCGCAACCGGGCTCGATGATCCGATGAATATAATGACCGAAGACACGAACATTGTCAGACCTTATCAGGGCGTCGAAGTCTCCGGATCGGAGAGTGGCGTTTCTTACCAGGGCGCAATGTATAAGAGCGATATCCGAACTTCTTATCAGAACACCGACAACATTATTACCGGTAGAATGATCTGGAAGCTGCCGGAGAAATTCAGTGAAGACAGTTTTTCAGTTGGCACCTCTTACGCTGAGAAGATTTATGATTACAAGACGGTTGGTAATTCAAATACCGTGCGTGGTGTCGATATGAATTACTCTACTGATCGCGCCGGCAAGATTCAGGCAACTGCCGAGTTTCTGACTTCAACCGATTATCTTACCGACACTTCTGACAGCCAGAAACGCAATCTTGGTGACGAAGGCAGCCGCTTTGATCTCAGCGTTCAAAATGGCGGTCTTACTGGTACTGTAAAACACTATGATTATGGCCGTTATTTCAGAGCCTGGATGGCACCAATATGGGCGTATGATGTTGGCGATGATAATTACCCGAACGATCTGACCGTCAGCAATTACGGTCGCCCGGACTTTGCCGGCGAAAAACTCACCCGTTTCGGGATGAACTATGACTTTGGTAACAAGTTGCTGGCGATCGCCAACAATCTGTCGCTTGAAGCGACTTATCTGTCAAAGACCTGGGAAGCAGACCCGTATAATCCGCATGAAACCGATGGTTACTCAGGACGTAAATTTACCTTTCAGCTGCTTTCAGATTTTACTGACAGCACAACCCTCAAATACGATTTCACGCAAAAGTGGGATGCGCTTGAGGGTGAGCAGGGCTGGAAGTCAAATGCTGTCGAACTCAACCTGAAGTTGAGCGATTCGGTCAGTGCCAAGGGCAAGATGTTTGTGCTCGGCGATCCTGATGACGTGTATGAGCAGGATGGCAGTTCCTATGAATACAACGAGCGCATCGGATACTTTGAAGTCAACTCGAACATCAACCCGAGGGTCTATGCCAAGGGCAGCGTTGAACACCAGGTGCGCTGGGTAAGCTCTCCCAAGGAGAACACCAGAGTCGACTACATTGGTGAGGCAACTTATAACTTTACGCCGACTACCAGCTTTACTGGCGGTATTCAGCATGTCGACTACGTTGACAGTTTTGATGGCACTAAATCAAGCCTGGCAAATGCCGTGCTGGCTGAGCTCAAAAAGAACTTTACCAACAAGTTCAGAGGCCGGGCGTTCTATTCACGCGGTGTCATCGACTTTAAAGACGGCAACAAAGACTCGCTTGATCGCGAAAACATTTACGGTGAGCTGATTTACGATGTCAGCAAAGACTCAACGATCAAGTTCAAATTTGGTTATGATTATCCTTCAGAATGGCGCTGGGCTGTTTCCAGCACCGACAATGGCAGGGACTACATAGATATTCACACAATGAAGATGCTTATCTTCGAGGCCAGATCCAATTTTTAGGAATCGCATGATGAAAAAGACATTGATGGCAATACTTCTGTTCTGCGTGGCAGTAATGTCCGGCGGTTGCGTCCAGGAAGCCCTGGTGGTGCCCGTTGCAGTAGTTAATGGAAAAATTGTGGTGCCGCCGGGACAGGTTCCGCTTGGTGTCAAAATTACCGTTGCCGGCATGTCAAGCGCTGTTGCGTATGCTGGTGATTCTGGTAAATATTCAATCGAACTACGCAAGAGCGGCCGTTTTTTATTGATCGCACATGGTCGTGATTTTGACGCGGGCTACGCATGGGTAGACGTTGAACTCGAAAAAACGGTAGACGCACCCGACATTTCGCTTTCTGGCAAAATTGTTGGCGAAGCATTGTGGGTAGCTTCTATTGTTGACTTTCCCGATGCTACCGGCTTCAATATTAAGTCGGTAGACCCTGTATGGTCTCCGGCAAGCGCAACGATGTATGATGACGGCAGTCATGGCGATCTGCTGGCCAACGATGGAATTTATGCTCTGCGCCTGACCAATCTCACCACAGGTTCGCAGCAGTATTCGCTTGAATACACAAAAGCTGATGGTGCTCTCGAAACCAAACTGGATCCACACAGAGAAAACACCAGAAACGGCTATTCGGAGATCTACGTTCTCGAATCAACGGTTAAACTGGCACGCGGTTACGTAACCAGCGACCTTAACAGCGTCGACTATTCAAAGGTTAAACTGGCTACCAAAAAGGGTTCACGTTCTATGTATCTGAACACCGATGGCGGTTACAGTTTTGCAATGGAAGGCAATGGCCGTGAATACCTGGTATTCCGCAGTCCAGATTTCCACATCAGAGCCATTCCGATAGATCTTTCGACAGTAACTCTCTATGATGTGCCGACCACTACGCTTTCTTCGAAGCGCAGCGGTGAACTGAAAGTTGTTCTTGTCGCATCTGACTTTGCTGATGTCAGCAATCCCACTGTTGTCGGATCATTCAAAGGCTGGAGCAATCCGCAGGCACTTTATGACGATGCTACGCACGGTGATGATGTTGCCGGCGATGGCGTTTATACCTGTCTGTTTACCGGCATCGCGCCGGGCACTTACGAATACGCCTTTAACATCAACAGCGAAAACCAGGTCAAAGATCCTTACCAGGAATCAGGCAACTCGACCTATTCGATCATTGAGGTTAAACAATGAAGAGAAGCATCAACAAAGCCGGCGTTATAACTGTTTTGTTGATGATGCTTTGCGCTGCCACAACTGCAGTACAGGCCCAGGATGCCGTTAACTACTTTTACGAAGAAGGTGCCTGGCTCGATATCAACGACAACATCGGAGATGACAAGGGGCCCGGTTATTATCAGTATCCTCTCGACAGGCAGCTGCGCCGCGGCACTTTTGATCTCAAGCGTTTAACGATTTTTGAAGAAGGCGAAGTTGTAGTATTTGAGATTCAGATGCGCAATTACATCATGCGCGAGTGGCCCGATACCAGAAAGAGCGAAGATCAGGGTTTTGTGGCGAACATGTGGGACATCTACATTGACATCGATGGTCGCGAAAACTCTGGCTATCAGATGGCTCTGCCTGGCCGCGATCTGATGTTTTCTGGCAATCTGGGCTGGGAAAAGGTTGTCATGATCACACCTCTGTCGGAATTTGAGCTTTTCGATATTCTGCGCAACAAAACCGACGAACTGGATTTTCAAAACCGGGTTGACGACATTGTTTATCCAGATTACGTCAGAGTGCAGCGCGATAAGATGATTGTAAAGATTTCCAAACGCAAGTTGCCTGGCATTTCTGAACGCGCTGGCTACCAGTGCCTGGCCATGGGCTACAGCAAAATTGTTTCGCCTAATCGTCTGCTTAACCGCGATGTAAGAGGGTTTCCGACACAGGATGATTTTGGTGGCGGCCACGATTCCTACGGCGATCCGCCGGTGATGGATATAATCGTGCCGGAAGGCGACGACCAGTATCAGCTTCTTCGTGATTTCAGATCGGAGCCTTATCGTGAAAACATCAGATATGCTTCTGTGCCATTTGTGTTTTCAGGTGGTAAAAAACATGCACCTGGCTTGAAACCCTTGGTAAAAGAGCCTGCCGCAACACTCGGTATCAATATTCCTCCGCCGGCGATTATACCGCCGACAACTGCAACAGTCAGGCCGATTTCAACTCCGAAGCAGACTTCACCGGCTAAACCAGCACCGACAGTTACTCAGAATTCATCAGGCTTTGTTCCCTTAAAACCTGCCGCATCAAGCAAGCCCAAAGAAGGTTTTAAGCCGATACCAAAGGCTCCAGATGGCTTTATTCCGGTCAAAAAGAAAGAATAACCATGCAACAAGGCAAAAAATTCAAGCGAATCTCATATTTTACCAGTGAAATGACGATTAAGATAAAAGCACACAAATCAGTTACCGTTTCCTCAAGGAGGCCTCGCCCATGATTCGACAAAAAAATTCTTCAACAGCAGGTTTATTGCTGCTGCTCAGCCTGTTTATTGTCGTTTCGACCAGTGACTTGTGCGCGCAGTCTGCGCGATCACGCGGCATGGGCGGTGCCTTTATCGGTATTTCCGACGATGAATCGGCAACTTTCTACAACCCCGCCGGATTGTCACAGATTCAGGGGCGTGAAGCCTCTATTCAGGCAAAAGTTAACGAGCGCGATGTCTTTGACTGGACGAGCCTTGCTTTTACTGGCCACATATATGAAGATCATGTCGAAGACAAATTTTCGATCACCGATTATCTCGAACACAATATTCTCGAAGAACCGGTTCCACGCCGACCAAAATACAGCTACGGGGTTGCTTATACCGAAGACAACCGCTCTGAAGAATTCGGCCAGCTGGTAGGTGGTGAATACCTCGGAACCAGCCGTAAGGTCAAAGATCTGCAGCTGGCATTTGGCACCAGATTTCCGATTGCCCGCCGCATGCTCGCCCGCGAACAG
>MFYY01000094.1:0-544 GCA_001787855.1 Candidatus Riflebacteria bacterium GWC2_50_8
CGGTGAAAACAAGAAACACTCAACGGATTATTGCAATACATCCCGATCATGGCAGTGCCTACCGGGGTTCCGTCGCTGATTTCCTGGTTAGATCGGTAAGTGCTCTTAAAAAAGGTGCCTTCAACTGGCAACCGATCAAACTCAAAATATTTAAGAATCGCCAGAGTGTCCGGATGCATTTCCTGTTCCTCAGCCTTTGATACCAAGTTATTCCAGTTCTTCATAAGCCCATTTTCTCATTTCTTTAAGCCTTTTACAATACAACCAGACGCAACCATAAGTGGTTGTTGCTCTCGAATCTCACAAAAATGTCTTTCTTTCGGTATGCCAATTCAACAAATCATTCTCAATACCCAACCTTGACCCAGACAGAAATGTTGAGGAGAGCGACATTTCGATTTACACAATATTCGTTTTATAACATATAAACCAAGGAATCAGCGCACGTTTAAACAAAATACGCCCATTTCCGCGATTTTTGCGCCCACGAACCGCACTCGCGAGAGAGGTAAAGCAAACAATAAACTTCGGTGGCATTTCATTG
>MFYY01000094.1:592-6444 GCA_001787855.1 Candidatus Riflebacteria bacterium GWC2_50_8
GCTGCGGGGTATTCAAAAAGCGAACAAAAGATGGTGGGAAAATGACTGCCTAATCGCTATTCTGGCTACTGGCCAACCAGACGGTCTGGTAACCTTCCAGGACCAGCGGCTGCCCCCCGACGTGTACCGGGAAACTTGCGCCGCTGATCAAGTCTTGAGCCGGAGCATCCGCATCCAATCCTGCCGCGACCAGGTCAATCGCCAGTGTCTGCCGATTTGAGGTCACGTTCACCAGGCAGACTGCGGAAGCATTGCCTTCCGGGCTGGTGCGCACCAGACCCAATACTTGCGAAGGCAGCACGAGGACGCGCTGCCCGCCGCGTGGATCAAATGCTGGATGGCTGACGCGTGCCTGCAACAAGCGGTGGTAAGCTGACAGGATCCGCGCCGGCCGTGAGTCTACATCTGCAAGCTGAGCAGCAAGCGCGCCCAGCCTGAACTTTTGGCGGCTGGTTGAACGCGGCTGTCCGGTCTCTTCAAAGCAGCGCTCGCAGTTGGACGATCCAAACAGGCTATGCACGTATATGCCAGGAACGCCCGCCAGCGAGAGTAAAATCGCCTGCGAAGCCAGAAAACGGGGGATGTCCACTGCCGGATCAGGGTGTGCAGGGTCGTTAAGCGCATCATACAGGGTGATATTCAGTTCATAGGGGCTGGGTGATCTGTCCAGGTTGCGTTTGTAGGAAACCCGTCCACCATGCGCCAGAGCCCGTTCTACCAAGGCCTCAAGCTGGGTAGGATCAAGAAGGCCAGCAGCCGGAGTCACACCGATGCCATCATGCGAAGCAATGAAATTAAAAAACAGTCCGGGGGCGTCAAGTGTATCGATCCACGCGCTAATAGCTGTAGCGTCACCGCTAGCTAGTGTATGTAGCACTAGAGGAGCCAGCGGGAACTGATACACCAGGTCGGCTTCATCTGTGCGCCGCGAGCCAGGCAGCGAGTCGCCAAAATAACTAATGTTTTCGCGGTGCGGCACGTTGGTCTCAGTGATCAGTAGGACGTCCGGGGCAGTCAAGTCAAGCACAGCCCGGAAAATGCGGATGACGGCGTGCGTTTCAGGCAAATGAATGCAGGATGTGCCAATTTTCTTCCAAAGGTAGGCAATCGCATCCAGCCGTAGCAGGTGCGCGCCGTGCGCGACATAGGTCAACAGCACGCCGATAATTTCCAGCAATACTTGCGGATTAGCGTAATTCAGGTCGATCTGGTCGGCGCTGAAGGTGGTCCAGACCCAGCGCGTTCCTGTAACGGTTTCCACCGGACTGAGCAGTGGCAGGGTGCGCGGACGAAACACCAGCGAGAAATCCTGCCCCGGGTCAGCCTCGATAAACCAATCCTGAAAAGCCAGATCGCCCTTCAAGTAGGCCTGAAACCAGGCGCTTTTACTGGAAACATGGTTGATGACAGCGTCAAACATTAGACGGTAATGCATACCGATCCGGTGAATATCCTCCCAGGTGCCCAGGTTGGGGTCCACCTGATAATAATTCACCACAGAGAACCCGTCATCCGATGAGTACGGGTAAAAGGGCAAAATGTGTACACCATTAATCACCCCGGCGAGGTATTGGTCTAAAAAAAATTCAAGTATAGTCAGCGGCGTTTCGCCGGTACGCCGGAACTGGTCGCCATAAGTGATGAGAATCACATCGCGCTGGTCGAAAGGGGGCGCCTGCGCCAGCTGTTGGCGCTGGGGGTACCTGGCGCGGAATTGCTCAATAATACGGACGATACTCTCTTCAATTTGCACAGCTCGGCTGCCGTAAAGGAATTGGAGATCTTTTTGTAAACGAGTGCGTGGGTCCATAATTTTATACAGGGTGCAAAAGGGATTCCAATAGCGGGGCGACCGCTTCGTATGAGAAATGTTCACGAGCAATTTCAAAATTCTTTTCCACCATCCGCCGGCGGATGACCGGATCGACAATGGATGTGACGCATTTTTCAACAGTCTCAGCATTCACAACCCCGTCAATCTCCACAACATCAAATCCGAGGGGCCGCAAGTCGGAGATATAGACCGGATAACGATTAACAAGTAACGGCAGACGGAAGTAAATCGTCTCTAAAAAAGCGTTTCCGAAGCCCTCGTATAGGCTGGGATAGGTGACAAAATCCGCCTGGACATAGGCAGACCACAACGAATAGATTTTTCCCTGTTTTCCCATGCCAGCAGCCGGGGCAAACCGTTCGGGGGCATAGATCAGTGGGACCTCGCACTGATGAGCAAGTTGGGTCAATTCTTTCAAATAATCCATTCCTTCGTCGCCACTCGCATGAGTGATGACCAGCAGCACCTCGCGGCCTTGTAGCGCACGGCGGGTAGATGGGAGGCGCAGCCGGCGCACCAATTCAAGTGCAAGTTCAATGCCCTTGCGGCGGATAACCCGGGTAGGCTGAAGGACCATCAACTGGTCATCGCCAATCCCCAGAGCCGGGCGAAGGTCGGCGCTGAAGGGGTCGATGCCGGGAGCTGATACGGAGAAATTAAAAATATTCGGCACACGCAGACCGTCCACCCCGCACCGAGCGCGGAGGCTTTCCTGCGCAAGGTAGTTGATCACCACATGTTTCAAGTTAGGCATGCGTGGGGCAAAATATTCCTCCAGGAGCAGCTGGGCGTCCGGGTGAGCAAAGCGCTCCCGTTCCCAGTAAAAATCGTGATGGTGTCCCACCGCTGGCATGCCGCTTGCTGCTAGAAAGCGAGTCAGTGCCACACCCAGCGGCACATTCATAGGAATCGCCAGAACGTTTTCGGCTATAAGCACATCGATCCGGTTTTTTGTGACAAACTGGTGGATACTATTTACCAGTTGAGTTGCGAGCCGGTCAATTTCCGCGGCAAGGTCCCACCCAATTTCTGGCTGGCCAAAAAACGCGGCATTTACTCTGCGGATGGCCGGGTGGGTGAAGTGCATCTCTCCCACCAGACTGCCCGGCAAAGCGGGATCCAACTCTCCGGCGCAAAAAAAGACCTGGTGGCCTAACTGTTTATAAATGTGCGCCCATTTAGCCACTTCCAGCGAGACACCGTCGGTGCCTGCCAACCGGAATGAGAGGAACCCGATGCGCACTGGTGACTACCCTTTCACTCCGCCGGCAGTGAGACCTTCGGATAGAAATTTTTCAAGTGCCAAAAACATTACGACGATCGGTAGCGTCATGATGGTTGAAGCCGCCATGACCACATGCGGGCGGGGAGACGGGTCGTTAAAGATGGTGTTGATCTTGATCGGCATGGTGAACAGGTTATGGTCGTTTAAGAAAATGAACGCGTAAAGAAATTCGTTCCAGGCGATCATAAACGTATAGATAGATACCGAAACCAGCGCTGGAATGGCAAGCGGCAGCGTGATGCGCCAGATGACTTCCATTCGGCTGCATCCGTCGATTAAACCGGCTTGTTCAATTTCCTCCGGTATCGTGCGGAAGTAATTGGCCAGCATGTAAAGCGCCACGGGCAAGGTTTGCGCCAGGTAGGTAATGATCAAAATGGGCAGGTTGTCCTGCACCTCAAAACCCAGGCGGGTACCAATTTGCGAAAGCATGGCAAACAGCGGGATAATAAGCAGCACGCCTGGAAACAGATAAATCATCAGGATGCTGTTTAGCAAGAATTCTTTGCCTCGAAAGCGCAAGCGGGCGACTGCGTAAGCACCGAGAGTGGACAGGATAACTGCAATTATCGATGTCGGCACGGCGATTTTTACACTGTTCATAATGCTCTGCCCGAAATTCTGGAAGCTCGGGTTGGAGGGATCAAATAATTCGCGGTAGGCATCTAGATTGAGAGAACCGGGGATATATACCGGCTGCCGTCCTCCAATTTCAGCATAAGTTTTGAAAGACGAGCTTATCATCCAGTAGAACGGAAATAGGATACCGGTCAAGAAGAAGGTGAAAGCCAGCGCCGAGATAAAGCGCGGCCAAGTGATCCAGCGCGCCAGATGCTCGATAAAGGTCAAGTTGCGCGAGCTTGAAGTGTGTGGTCCCGGAGTAGAAGTTGTAGATGACATGGTTTTCGCCTCTCTGGCTAGTCTTCTTTATTGCGCATGACGACGCCAATATAAACTGCCATAAAAACAACCAAAATAACCAGCAGGATCATGGCAGCGGCGGCACCCCGGCCGAAATCGTACAGCCGGAAGCTAAACTCGTAAGTCAACACCGGCAGCACCTTAGTGCCAAAGCCGCCCCCCGTCAGGAGAAAGATGTCGTCAAATTTATTGAAGGTCCACATAAGGCGCAGGAGGAAAATCGCCCCAAGAACATATCGTAGTTCACTGGGAGGGTGATGTTGGTAAAGAGCGCCCTACGGCCTGCGCCGTCCACTTCGGCGGCTTCATAAAGGGTGGAATCAATGGCCTGCAAACGAGCCAGGATCATCAGCATGGCAAAAGGGAAGTAGCGCCAGGCTTCAAAAATGATCACCAGCAGAAGCGCCAGACCGCGCGTTGACAGATATGCCATAGGCATCTCGATCAGGCCGATATTCATTAATATATCGTTTACCACACCAGAGGGTCGCGGGTCCAAAATCCAGCGCCAGACAAAAGTTACGCTCACAATGGGTGCGATGTAGGGAAATAGAAAGACTGCGCGAACCAGGCCCCGGCCTTTAAAATTTTGATTGAGCAGCAGGGAGGCAATCAACCCGACTACCACCGTAAGAGTTGTTGCGGTAAAGGAATAGATGATGGAAGTGACAGCCGCGCCCCAGTTTTGCAATCCTTGAAATTTAAAGGCAAAATCGTTAATTACATTTTTATAGTTTTCCAGACCGATAAATTCGGCTTTGAACACATTGCTCAGTTCGGTCAACCCCACATCGTGAAAACTGATCCAAATACTAAAAAAGGCTGGAAAAATCACCAGCCCGAAAACAATCAAAGCCGTTGGCAGGACTAAACTCCAGGCCAGGCGCACTTCACGCCCCCGCAAGGAGGTCCTATACTTAATAAAAGATATGCCAGCCATATCCGCCCTCCTGGAAAGTCGCACAGCTGAAAGTTAAGCGAGAGCCGGAACCTTTAATTTTGGGTATCCGGCCCCCATTGCTGATAACTCTATCTAGGCATGTGATGAGATATTGTTGTCCTTGATTACTTGCTGCGATTGGCGTAAAGTTCTTCCACTTGAGCCTGCAGCCACTCAGCCGCAGTTTCCGGAGTCATGGTACCTTCCAACGCAATGTTCGCGATCGCCTGCGGTATCAACAAGCGGCCTTCGATATCACCTACGACCGCCTGTTCCACGGCACCGTAGCCGGGGCGGAACAGCCAGCGCTGCATGGTATCATAGCCATTGGCGACTTGTTCGAGGGTTTCGCTACTGTAGCTTGCAAAGAACGGGCTTAGTCCTTTCCAGCCGTCCACCGCACTCTTCAGTACTGGCACTTTGCCGAAAGGAGCCAGCGCAAGCACATCCATGTAGCCTTCCTTAAGGAAGTATTCCACAACAGCCTGCGCCTCAGGGTCTGCGCCTTTCATGATGCCTAGAACAACCAGTTGGCCATAGGTCGCCGCGTCATTGGGGCCTTCCATCATGGGCGCGAATCCGGTTTGCAACGCCAGATCTTCAACCGCAAGCTGTACTTTTTCTCCGGCTTCGGTTCCAGAGCCTTCCACCAGGTCGTCCATGATATAAGTTGAGTAGAACAACATACCGGCCTGATCTAGTTCATAGGCTTCGCGCGCACCACGCCAGTATTGCGGTCCGGGGAGGGCACAGCGCTGGAGGTCGGAATAGAATCGAAGCGCTTCGACCATTTCGGGTGTGTTCATGGTCACGTTGCCCTCGGTATCCATCGGCCAGGCGTTGTTGGACATGGCCACCTGTTCAAAAATCTG
>MFYY01000094.1:6533-8504 GCA_001787855.1 Candidatus Riflebacteria bacterium GWC2_50_8
GACATCCTGACGGTACCAGATCGCCTGAAGCCAGCCGTCAAACGGCACGCCCGCGTATTTTCCGGTAGCAGGGTCGGTAACCATCTTGAGCAACTCGCCGCGGAAGTCGTCTTCACCGATGGCTTCAATAGCCGCAACAGATGCATCCTCATCCAGAATGCCGTCGGCTGCGAATGGTGCAAGGCGTTCGACGCCGATGCGGACAATATCAGGCAGGCGTTTAGCAGCCATGGCTGTTGCAATACGTTGGGCAGTCCCGGCTTCTTCAATCGGGACGATGCGCACATCCACATTGGGGTTTTCTGCCATAAAGCGGCTGGCAACATCTTCATAGGCTGACACGCGCGCTTCTTCATTGTCGGTCGTCCAGAATTCGACAACCACCTTATCGCCTGCAAGAACGGGCACTTCCACTTGCACCGTTTCTTTGACCACAATTTCCTTGGGAACCTCCACGGTAACGATCACCTGTTCAGGTGTGGGCGTTGGCCCGCAGGCTGCCAAAACCAGGCCGAGCAACGCCAGCAATGAGATTAAAACCTGAAAACGTTTCATTTTCTTATCCTCTCTGATGGATGACTAGGGATTTTTCTACAATTGACAACGGTGTCAAAGTAAGCGCTTTGTGTGATCAAATGGAGAACCTCCTTTCTCCTCTTCTCAAAATGGCCCGAAATATCGCATAGGCCAGATATTAGTACCGCTATTCACGGACCTCATCACTCGGGCGTTGGACCGCAAGACTGCCTGACGATGAGCGAAGGCTGTAAAATAATCTCCTGTTTCTCGGCGACCTCCCCGCGCAAAACCTGAATGAGCAATTCACAGGCCATGGTACCGATCTGGTAGATTGGCTGATTTACAGTAGTCAGTGGCGGGTGGGAGTGCTCGGCCATAGGAATATTGTCGAAACCCGTGATGGAAATATCTTTTCCTACCACAAAGCCACGTTCCTGGACAGCACTCATCGCGCCAATCGCCATCAAGTCGTTGCAGGCGACAATTGCCGTCGGCGAAAAAGAGTTATCTAATAGAATGTTGGCAGTCTGGTATCCCCCACGCTGGGTCAGGTCGCTTTCAACAATTAGCAATTCGCCGCCTTGTGA
Organism: Candidatus Riflebacteria bacterium GWC2_50_8; assembly: GCA_001787855.1. Lineage (GTDB taxonomy): Bacteria > Muiribacteriota > Ozemobacteria > Ozemobacterales > Ozemobacteraceae > Rifleibacterium. The sequence goes on from MFYY01000094.1 coordinate 7,640, forward strand.
CCTCAGCCGATCCATACCCTCTTTCACCCCTTTGATACGATGGCGAGCGAACATCAATTCCAGAGGTGGAGAAATGCATGCGATCCGGCGGTGCCCCAGACCGGAAAGATACTCGATCACTCGTAGCATTCCGTTGGCGCTGTCTTCATCTATATACGGAAAATCCAATACCCCTTCCACCCTGCCGAACGAGGCAAACGGGAAATTCATTTTGCGCAGGTAGTTTATGCGTGGGTCGTCGGCGCGCGTCCGCACGATGATAAATCCATCGACGCGGTGGCTCAAAATATTGCTCTGGTAAGCCTGCATCTCCTGTTCGCCAGGAGGGCGGGTAGAAACCAGCAGATCGTACCCGCCGGCAGCCGCTTTATTCCCTACGCCAGCCAGGAACTCGCTAAAAAACGGATCCGAAAAGCGCGGACCGAAAGTCGGCAAGATCAACCCGATCGTATCAGTACGTCTTTTTTGTAAGCGGCGTGCAAGCGTATTGGGAATATATCCCAGTTCGTCGGCAGCGTTGCGCACCAATTCCTTTGTCTCGGGGCCGATGTCGTCGTAATCGTTTAACGCCCGCGATACAGTCGTGGTTGTCTTACCGATCTTCTTCGCGATATCTTTGAGAGTAACAGCCACTGTCGTCCCGCATCTCTTCCCCTTAGTAGGCCAACTTAAACGATTAAGGAGTCAATAATTAATTTTTATAATGGGGTGTGCGCAAACAAGGAGGAATTGGTAGTGCCGGTTCACATTCAAACACTATTTTCCTTATTCGAGTATGAGACCGCTCCCAGAGATCTTCTGATGTTAGCAGCTTGAAACCAAAAGGGAGGCCCGCCCCGGTTCACCCCCACGTGCGTGGGAATAC
>MFYY01000095.1 GCA_001787855.1 Candidatus Riflebacteria bacterium GWC2_50_8
TAGCCAGATAGCCATTTCCCCAGATCATGTGAACGAAGGGAAAGTAGACCAGAAACAACCAGCTGGTCAGGAAAATCATATAAGCCTTGAAGGTGACTCGGTTGGCAAATGCACCGGTAATCAGCGCCGGCGTTATGATGGCGAACATCATCTGATACGACGCAAAGACGAATTCCGGAATCCCAGGATTTGCGGCGCATGGAGTAGTGCAGCTGACCCCGGCAAAGAAGGCCTTGTCAAAATTGCCAATAAAGCCGCCCTCACCGCCGCTGAAGCAAAGAGAATATCCGCAGACATACCAGATGACTGTCGTGAAGCATAACGAAAAGAAGCTCTGCATCATGATCGACAGAACATTTTTGCGACCGACCAGGCCGCCGTAGAAGAACGCCAGACCAGGGGTCATCAACATGACCAGACTGGTCGCAATAATCATAAAGCCGGTATCACCTGTATTAAAACCCATTGTTTACCTTCCTTTTGCCCTGATTCTCAAGTTAAAAGAGCAGCCGTCTTTGTGAATCAGAGATACAACGCAAATTCGATGGGTATCAATCAGGAAAATAGGAAATTGTCTGTGCGAAAAACCTTACCTGCCTAAAAGGAGGTCAGCCCTTCGCGAATGGCATACTTGGTCAGTTCAGCTACACTGTGAATCTGCAGCTTATCCATGATCTGCTTGCGGTGGGTTTCTACTGTTTTGGCACAGATCGAGAGCCTGGCTGCGATTTCCTTGGTAGCCTTCCCTTCTGCCAGAAGTTGCAGGATTTCTCGCTCTCTGGCCGTAAGAACCATGAACACAGACTTTTCAACTGGTTCATTTTTCTGCCCGATGAACTCCCTGACGACTATTTCAGTAATAGCCGGGCTTAGGTAGGTTTGATTTTTAAAAACGTTTCTGATCGCCAGATGCAGCTCTTCAAAAGCAGAATCCTTAAGAACATAGCCTTTTACGCCGACTTTCAGAAGCTCGATCACAAAGCGTTTGTCAGAATGCATGGACAAGGCAATTATTTTACAGTCAGGAAATTCCTGAAGAATTCTTCTGGAAGCATCGATTCCATTGAGGTCGGGCATGGTAATATCCATGATCACAAGATCTGGCTGCAATTCCTGGGTAAGCTTCACCGCTTCAAAGCCATTTTTTGCTTCCCCGGCAACCATAAGCCCGGAATTTTTATCCAGCAGCGATTTCAAGCCTTCGCGAAAAATCTGATGGTCATCTGCAATCAGAATTCTTTTTTCCATTATTCTTTCTTCCCAGTTTCCTGAAATGGCAAAGTTACGATAATGCGTGTTCCCTTGCCGAGTTCTGATTCTATATCCAGAGAGCCCCCCAATTCAAGAATCTGCTCACGAACGTTAAAAAGACCAAAAGAATTTTCTCGAAGCACTTTTCTTTTCCAGTCGCTTACCGAAAATCCTGCCCCGTTGTCTTCAACCGTTAAAAACAGCTTCTCCCGGTCGCGGAAAAATGCCACCGAAATTTTCGAGGCTTTGGCATGCTTGACTACATTGTTCAACAATTCGCGACAGCCGCGAAAAAGCGTCCAGCGCGTCTGCTCTGAAATACCCGATAAGTCACCGGTGGAAGCAAAAGAAACCGGCATCTGATGCTTTTCGCTGAATTTGTCGATTAGCCACGGAATAGACGCAGAAAGCTCCAGTTCATAGATGATTGGAGAACTGATTTCGGAAGTAAGGGATCGCGTGGTCTTAATGGTGATTTCCAGCAGCTTCCGGATCTCATCGATCTCCTGTTCAAGCCCATAGAATATCGCCTCACCATGAAGTGACAGGAGCTTCATTTTCATCGTCGCCAGCGCCTGGCCGATAGTGTCGTGAAGGTTCGCTGCAATTGCCCGGCGATGCTGCTCTTCAAGTCTTGTGGTTTCTGCCAGAAGCTTTCTCAGCTTTTTTCTAAAAGCCTTCAGCCTGGATTCAACACGCTCCCGTCTTTTTACCTCTTTCAGCAGTTTCTCGTTAAGTCGCGTAAGCTGTGTTGTGCGCTCAACTACCTTTTTTTCAAGAGACATGTTGTTTTTGCGAAGAAGAACCTGATAGATCCTCTGTTCAATATGAGACTGCAGCATATGAGCCAATGAATTGATCAGTGCGCGTTCTTCCTGTAGAAAAGGCCCTTCTTTCTCCATGGGTCTTTCTTCAAGATAAGTGATTTCGATTGATCCCTTTTTTCCGTTTCTGGTGGCAAATTCAGCGCTCTGAAGCCATGGAGTGACCTTGAAATTCTCAGTTGCGCAGGAATAACTGCCATAAAGAATCCTGGCGGAAGTGATCGTCGGGTATTGCCAGGCGGCCGGAAGTATCCTTACCAGGCGGGAAAGCGTGGCTTTTAACTTTCCGGGTGATTTTTGAAAAAGTCTGGAAGCCCGGTGCAGAGCCGTCAATTCTTTGACCCGTTCCTGCAGTTTCAGAAATATTCGCTGTTTTCTGGGCAACACAGATCCTGAAACCTGCAAGACCTCAGTTGATTCAGTTCTGTCGGTCATATTTCTCAGCTTTCCAGAAATATTTCCTGAGAATATTATCACTGCAGGCGGCTAAAAACAAGCTGTTGGGCTTGGCCGCATGACTAATCCAGCATTTCCCCGTGAGTTCATTCACTAGCAGCCGGTATTCTGACGGTCGTGAAAAAATTACTAATTGGTGTTAGTATTACGAACACTGCGAATCAGGCCTGTAGCAAGAGTCATTTCTGGTGAAGGCGGCGTCGAACAAAGCTGCACACAAAAATTGCTGGCCTGGCGCTCTGCAGCAAGATCATCGGTGAGGTAATAAAATGAAAACAAGATTAGTGCTGGTGCTGTTTCTCGGTGCAATCATGCTCGGCTGTTCTGGTTCTGAAGACACCGAAAAGCTCATGGAAATTGACCGTCTGATGAACGGCGGTCAGTATGCCCCTGCTGTTCAGAAAGGTGAGAAATATGCTCGGGATTATCCCGAATCCTATAAAGGTTGGACTATTCTGGGCTGGGCATATCTGAAATACGATCAGACTCAGAAAGCCGAAGAGTGCTTTGACAAGGCAATCAGTATCAATGACAAATGGGATAATTCATATGTTGGAAAGGGCGTGCTTTACCGCCAGCAGGGCAAGCTTGATCTGGCGAGAGATAGCTATTTGAAGGCCACTTCCCTGCTGCCCGACAATGCCGAAGCATTTTCAAGTCTCGTGGTAATCGAGTTGATGGAAGGTAATGACCAGAAAGCTGTCGAGTATGGCGAAAAGGCCTGGGCGCTAAGAAAGGATCTTCCTTCAATTCCTGCCAATCTTGCCATTGCCTATCATTATCTTGGTGACACTGCAAAGCGGGATGAGTTCTACCAGCATGCCAGTCGTCTTGGATACCATAACCTACAGTCTGTTCGAGATGTGTTCAGCGGAAAAACCAGCCTGCGCTGATAAACCCCATGCCCATGAGCAACATGACTTACGGCAGGTCAATGGCGGTAAGCGGCAATATAAGCGCCAACGACTGCATATAAAAAACCGAGGGCTGCCACACATGAATGTGGAGCCCTCGGCGGGATGCTCTGTAGACTCTTACTTACCGGCTTCCATGGTTTGGGGAGTAATGGTTTTCAGGGTTTCTTCGTAAACCCTCTGGTAGCGGGTGTTGAACTTTTCGATATTGGCCTGAAAAATCGTTTTGAGTTCATCGTTTGATTTGATAGTGTTGTTGTGAATTTCGTGCATGAGTTCAACGTTGCGGTTCATGTGGTCGAAGAAATGTTCCATGTTCTTTTTGGTAAAGCCGCTGGTCTGTTCCATTGAGGCGTTCCAGAACTTGTTCATAACCTGAAAATTTTCGTTGATGAGCTGTGCATACTCGTTTGAGAATTCCATCCATTTATTCATGTTGCTGTTCATTTTTAGACTCCTGATAATTTGTTAGATTCGAGATTTTTTATCACGTCGCTTCGTTACGAATTGATTATCTCACTTTTGCTGCAATGCGTCAAGAAAATTTTTTGCATAATTTTCAGGTGTTGTGTGATCGGCTTCCAGCGCAGCAAGCCTTCTTTGCTGGCGCGCAAAATTTCTGAGCTTTTTCCAGATGGCTGAATAATTTTGCCGCCAACCTGTTGCTGAGTGAATGCATTGAGCTTGTGCAAAAGAAAAGGCTTTGTGGAAAGTGCTGAATTTGCTACAATTTGAACGCTACCGTTCCGAAAATTTCTGGATTGAGGTGAGAGAAATGCTACAAACCGGCCTGGCTATTGCTTCGGGAGAAGACGTAGTGTCAGTAGCCAATGTGGTGGTCGATAGAGCCAGGCAGCAAAACCCGACTCCGGATGTGGCTTTTCTTTTTTCGTCAGTGAAATACGACCAGGGGCTATTGTTTGATACGATCAGAAAGCGCCTTGGCAATGTTCCTGTTTTTGGTACCACGTCTTCATTATTGATTTCCAATCGTGGCGCAGAAAACCACTCAGTTCTTCTTCTGCTCCTGACTTCCAAAGATATTGAGTTTACCATCAGCTCGGGAAAGTGCGGCGCCGACCCGTCAGAGGTTGCGCGCTACCTGGCTTCCAAATATCTTTTTGAGAAAAAACCCGTTGCCTCAGACCTGATTACCTGCATTTTGACTGGAACTGAGATGCATCACAGCAGTTTTAAATATCTGCAGGGAATGAGTTCAATTTTCCCCTTCATTATGCCAGTTTCAGGCGGAACATCGCTCGGACATTTTCCTGGCGGAACATGGGATGATATCTTCATCGGTAATCAGTATTGCGGGAACATGGTAAGCAAAGATTCTCTGGCTCTGCTCTTTATGAGGGTGCTCAAAAAAGAAGACTACGCTTTTGGCTTCGGCTACGAAACCGGCTGGCAAGCGGTGACTCCCGAATTCGAATGTACCCGCGCACTTGGCAACAAGGTCATGGAACTGGATGGTGTGCCGATTATCGATTTTTTGAAATCCTATCTGGGTGAAGACTACCGCGAACATCTGCTCAGCCAGAGATTTATGTTGAATCAGACCATTACCGATGGCGAGCTGTCGAAAAACATTCTGCAGTTTCCATGGGTTATTGACGAAGAGAATCAGCAGATTGAATTCTGGCGCCCTGACGATCTGGCCGGGAAAAAAATGCAGCTGATCCACAACGATCGGGAAGACATGATCACAGGAGCCAGGAATGCCGCAAAAGCAGCACTGCTGGCGTTGGATGGCATGACCCCTGAGTTGGTAATGATGTTCAGCTGTTGTAATCGGCATCGTCACCTTCACTCCCGCACTGATGCCGAAATTCATGCCATCGGTGAAGTGTTTGGGCCGACAGTTCCGTTGGTTGGCCTTTATTGTTCTTCGGAAATATCGCCCATGTATTCCCGCTATCAGGAGGTGACCGATGCGCGTCGACCCTGGGCCGGAAGTCGCCAGTTCGGCTGCTCTCTGGCGATAGTTGCCTTGGGCTCCCGCTGTCCCGCTGAAAAAACAACTGACCTGGTTTCTTTATTGGGCTCTTTCAAAGCCCAGGATGTGGGAGAGCAACATGTCGACCCTGTCAGTGAAAACCAACAGCTTAAGAGTCAATTGATCGAGTATGAAAAGCTTTTTCGAGACAATGAATCGGCCCTTAAATTCATCCTCCGGGAACAATTTCGGGCAAATCTGTCTATAAAAGCAAAAAACAAGGAACTGAGTGAGGCCAACGCCCGTGGCGACAAGCTTCAGGAAGTCATTAAACAGTATACCCCTCATTCTGTCTGGTGGAAGGCGTCGATGTCGGTTTTTGCCGGACTGTACAAGATTCCTGACGAAGAGATTTTTGCTACCTTCGTTTTCATGGATGTGAAGGGATTTACCAGCTATGCTGAGGCTCACGCTCCTGATGTGGTCATCGCAGAATTAAATCGTATCTTTCAACCAGCCACCGAAATGATCTATCAGCATGGGGGAGATGTGGATAAATATATTGGAGATTGCATTCTTGCGCGATTTGACAATCCTGGTCAGGCCATAAAAGCTTCTC
>MFYY01000096.1:0-5983 GCA_001787855.1 Candidatus Riflebacteria bacterium GWC2_50_8
ATGTTTGCCCGGCAGGCAATCAGGGTGATCAAAAGCGTCACGCCCGATCTGATGCTGTCGATGCGCCTTTCCTTGAAAGATCTGCTGCCGGGAGGAACCAGTCTGAACCGGACAATCAGTCAGGCCAAGCTGTTCAAGCAGGAAGGCGTCGACATCTTTCATGTTACTGAGGGGTTGATTACCGGCAATCCAATTCTGCTACATCCTGCGGTCGGCAAGAATGCGCCAGAAACGCCATTTTCAGAAGATGCGCAGATTTTCAGAAACGAGGTTATGCACCCGCTGATATTGTCTGGCAAGATTGGCAGACCGTCAAATGCTGATCAAAAGATCGGCAGGAATTTCTGCGATTTCATTTCGCTGGGCAGAACCCTCAATCGCAACCCAGGATGGCCATCTTACGCCGGAAATCCTGACGAGTTTAACAACAAATTGCCATGTCTGCGCTGCAAGGTCTGTATTGCTGCCAGCCGCGGCTGCCCTGACCGTCATATTCCATTTGCAAGAATTCTTTAACAGGAGATTTTATGAAAAAAGTTATGTCACTACTGCTTCTGCTCATTCTTATCACCGCCCAGACGTTGCCGGCGCAAGGCCTGTTCAGCTTGTTTGGAGGCTCAGACGCCAAGAAGGCCATCCGCGTTAAGTTCGTAGCTGGCGATGAAGATGCCAAGGACGAAATTCTACAGATCAAGATAAAAGGCGTTATTCAGGAGGCCGACAGCGAGGAGAGCATGCCGTTCAAGATCGAAAAAGACCTTTTCGAAAATCTCCACAAAGATCTCGAGGTAGCTCGTAAACGCAAGGCGATCAAGGCAATACTCCTCGAAATCAACTCGCCAGGCGGCGAAGTAACTGCAAGCGACATAATCTATCAGCAGCTGAAAAAAGTGCAGCGCGAGACCAAAAAGCCTGTTGTCGCCATAATCGGCACCATGGGAGCGTCTGGAGCATATTATGTCGCCTGCGCTGCTGGCAGAATAATGGCACACCCGACATCGATCATTGGCAGCATCGGCGTTCTCATGCAGGCCATGAATCTTGAAGAACTTGCCAAAAAAGTTGGGCTCAAGGCAATTACCTTGAAATCGGAAAAAACCCCGATGAAAGACGTGTTGTCGCCATTCAAGGAAATCACACCAGAAGAGCGTGTAATGCTGATGACAATCATCAACAGTATCTATGATCGCTTTGTCGACATTGTCAGCGAAAACCGCAAACTGAGCCGCGAAGAAGTTATCAAGATAGCTGACGGCGGAATCTTTACCGCAGCCCGTGCCAAGGAACTCGGTCTTATTGATGCCATCGGCTATCGTGAAGACGCTATCGCCGAGGCCTGCAAAATGGCCGGAATTGAAAACGCAGCTCTGGTTAAACGGGTTACCCAGAAAGGAATTTCTGAAATTCTTTCTGAAATGAGTTCAATGAGTTCAGGCATGCCCGCCCTGCGTTCAGAAATTCGCAACCTGCTGTTGAACGGCATAACACCGGTTCTGATGTTCAAATAAACATTTGAATACTTGAAAACATGGCTGTTTCAAACTCTGAACAGCCATGTTTTTTATGTCGCACCGGCTGACAACGATTCAAGACTGCATCAGCAACTCAATTATGGCAAACGAGCAGTTGCAATATTTCTATAAATGAATATAATATATAACAGACTTTGTGATAATTTTCGCTTTGTCTGACGTATCTGAGTTGGAGGGCCACTGGCCTGACACCGAGGAGAAAAAAATGAGCAACGATTCTTCAGAAAACGAACTGGATAAGCGCCGCCTTGGCGTTGTAGCAGTTATACTCAAAAGCCCCGATAAGGCTTTCAGTGATTTTAATACACTGCTGCACGAATATTCCGGAATCATTGTCGGCCGAATGGGCCTCCCTTACAAAGAAAGAGGCGTTTCGGTCGTTTCACTGATTGTTGATGGAACAAATGAAGAAATTGGCGCCATGACCGGAAAAATCGGTCAACTCCCAGATGTCAGCGTTAAGACTGTCTTGACTCGCTCTTGATCTGACATTCGACAATGGGGGGCAGAACATGCATCAAGTAAACGAAAAGATTCCCACGACTTCATGGATTAACCAGGTAATTAAACCTGAAGAATACAAGCCTTATCTTGTTGACGGCAAAGATTTTATTGACGACGACAAAATCTGGGAGCAGCTGAATTCAAGCCAGGAACCCTCATTGGAACGCGTTCGCGAAATTCTGGCAAAATCTTTTGACATTAAAACCCTTGATCCATTGGAGCTCGCAACTCTCATCAAGGTTAAGGATCCGACAGTCTGGCAGGAAATGTATGAGATGGCCGCCAGAATCAAGCATAAAATTTACGACAATCGCATTATTACCTTTGCACCACTTTACTGCAGCAATCATTGCGTTAACAACTGTCTGTATTGCGGATTTCGTAGCGACAACACCCACGAAAAACGCGAACGTCTCAGTATGGAACAGATAAAAGCCGAAGCCGAAGCGATTGCCGGCAGAATCGGCCACAAGCGGGTGATTGCTGTTTTTGGCGAACACCCTGACAGCGATGCCAACTATATTGCCGAGGCGATAAAGAGCATCTACGAAGTCAGCGTAAAAACACGTAAAGGTCATAGTGAGATTCGCCGGGTTAACGTTAACGCAGCCCCGCTTTGCGTAGATGATCTGCGCAAACTTCATGAAGTAGGAATCGGCACCTATCAGGTTTTTCAGGAAACCTATCATCACGAAACCTACCGCAAGCTGCACCCTGCCAATACCATAAAAGGCAACTACAAATGGCGTCTGTATGTGCATCACCGTGCTTATAAAGCGGGAATCGATGATGTTGCCATTGGCTGCCTGTTCGGACTCTATGACTGGCGTTTCGAGGTTATGGGACTGCTTTATCATACCCACGAACTCGAGCAGAAATTTGGTGTCGGCCCGCATACCATATCATTTCCAAGAATTACTCCCGCCAGCGACTCACCGCTGTTCAAGCAGTTGGATCATCAGAAACACTTTGTCTCAGACGAGGATTTCAAAAAAATTGTAACCCTGATCCGGCTTGCCGTTCCGTATACCGGTCTTATCATTACCGCCCGTGAGAAAAAAGAAATTCGTGACGATGTTCTTTTCGTCGGCTGTACACAGACCGATGCCTCGACAGTAATCGGAATCGGAGGCTATGCAAAAAATTCTGGCCAGCAGAACATTGATGAGCAGCAGTTTATGCTTGGCGACACGCGCTCTCTCGAAGAACTCATTTATGATCTTGCCAGGCGTGGAGTAATCACTTCATTCTGTACGGCCGGGTATCGTTGCGGCCGCACCGGCGACCAGATTATGGATATGCTCAAAAACGGTCACGAAAAGCACTTTTGCAAGCTTAACGCCATTTTAACCTACCGTGAGTGGCTCGATGATTTTGCCGGCGAGGAGACTAAAAAAGCAGGTGAAGCGGTGATCCGCAAGGAAATAGAAGAAGTTAAAAAACAGACTCCGACAATATTCAGCAAAAAGCTGTATGATCTTACCATGAGCTACTATGAAAGGATCAGCAATGGCGAACGAGATCTCTACATTTGACCTCGAAAGGCTTGCAAACGCTTATCAGATAAGAATATGGCAATGTCGGAAACTTGGCCGGCGCTGGTCTTTCATTGCCGGCGCCGGAGTTGAAAAAGTTCTGCCTTCGCAGCTGGTCTACGAGGCTGGCGATCTCGGTTTTTTTGTACAGGCTGAAACCTTTAACGAAGCCGCGCTGGTAGAAGAATTGAAAAAACTTACGACAAAGTCTATCTGCTGCTGAACAGACTGGCTGTATGCAATCAGCTGATCAGGCGCAAACCGGTAACGCCACAGATGATCATTAACAGACAGACTACTTTTGCATAGCCGATTGGTTCGTTATAGAGCAGAACCCCGGCAATCGCGGTGCCAGTGGCTCCGATGCTTGTCCATACGACGTATGCCGTGCCGATAGGAATATTGCGCAACGCGACTGACAGCAAAAACAGGCTGAAACTGAGAGTAATCACGGTAAAAACCGATGGCCACAATCGTGTAAAGCCTTCAGATGACTTCAGGCCCAACGCCCAGAAAACTTCGAAAAATCCTGCAATAATAAGTATCAGCCAAGGCACGTGTTTTCTCCTGAAAGTCGTGTTTCAGCCATTATAGCACAGATTGTATTCGCATCCAACTTTCAGCGGCCGCAACATAACCTGAAAAAAAACCGGCACAATGACCGGAATTAAACTTTTTCATGTATAATCAGTATATTATTTAACTGTTAGGTGTGGAGAGATATCATGAATCTTCGAAAAATCGGCATTACTGCGGTTCTTGCGCTCATTATCATCAGCCCGTTAAGCGCTTCATCGCCTTTTGATACCTCAACTCTGGTTATTGATGCAAACGCTGACAGTGTAGTGGTCGGTCAGGTCTACGACGATGACGAATCGTCTCTCGATGAACTGCAGCGTGCTCTGGCGCTGCTGGCTGCAACCAGAGCCAAATACAGCACGCTGGCAAAACTGATGACAGCAAGTCCGTCGCGATTCATGAAAAATGGCAGCCTCGACACAGTAAAATCACAGGTTGTACAGATAAGACTCAAGCTTATAGAACTCACCAACCGCCTTCTGAAGATTTACATCAAACTTGACCCGGCAATCAGACCTCCCCTGCCCCCCGGTCTCAGCCTGCCCGGAAGTTCGACCACGGCCGGCGGTTCAACCACAACCACTCCGACAACCAACACTCAGTCTCCAGCTGGAAAGCCCATCAACATAGGTGGCAAGGTCACCTCAAAATCCCCGCAATTCAAAAGCTGGCTGGCAAATGGCACACAGATCGCCAAAGGCTGGAACTTTCCAAGTGTCACCAACATGTATGGCGAGAAGGTAACCCAGGAAGCTTTCCTGAAGTCAATTATCTATATCGAAAGCAACGGTGTACACCAGAAGACCAATGGTCAGATCATAACCAGCAGCTGCGGTGCTCTCGGTTTCATGCAGCTTATGCCAAACACCGCTAAAGGCCTGGGCGTTAATCCTCGCGACCCAAAACAGAATATCGCCGGGGGCGCCAAATTTCTTGGCAATATCTTCAACAAGGGCAAAGTTGCCGGCAAACCATCGCTCGACAAACTGATCATGGCTGGCTGCGCATATAACTGCGGGCCTTATTCCAAAAGGCTTGACCAGTCCTGGAGCTCATTCGTAAAAGACAGCAAAGCGCCAAAAGAAACACGGCGATATGGTTTGAAACTTAAAATGTGTCTAGGCATCAAACTTACATCCCAGGAAAAAATTGTCGCAAAGCAGCTGTTTGTGCCAAAGAGCCAAAACATCGACCAGTATGCGCGCAATATCTATTCCTACGCCAAGGGAATTGGCCAATAAATCAATCGCACTGTTTTATTGCGCCGGTTGTTGTGTTAGTATAGATAGACTGCACAAGTTCTGTTCTATTTCTGCTGACCATACTGGCTGACGCAATGCAAGAGACCAAACATAAATTTTATGAACTGGCCAATACGCTTTTACAGGAAAGCGGTCTGTTGGCCAATCGCCCGACCTGGATCAAACTGCGCCAGCTTGTTCATGATGCTCCCACGGACTTCCTGCAGACAGACTGTCAATCAGACACATATGGTCTGCTGCTGGCTCTGCTGAAAACACCCGACAGATCGCCGGAACGCATTGCCATGCTGGAAAGTATCATAGAATCAGCCATAAGCAAAGCTCCCGACGAAAGCTTCATTCAGCTGCTCAAACTGATATCCTCTGACGATTTGATGAAATCTCTGCTGCCGTGTATGTATAGACCTGATTTCCGTGGTTCCACGGCAGTTTATTACGCAGCCAGGGTTGCGCTGCACCTTGCTCCGGAGGCATTCCAGTATTTTCTGTGCGCGAGATTGTGGCAGCTGACTGACCTGATAAACCTTTCATTTCTGGTCAGATCTGGCGACACCCAGAAAGTCTGTGCGCT
>MFYY01000096.1:5999-7490 GCA_001787855.1 Candidatus Riflebacteria bacterium GWC2_50_8
TTACAAAGAAGCATTCACAGAATTCCGCCACATCCTTTTGAATCAGGATGCACACCGGTTATTGATACCAGATGTTGAACCACAGACAACTTCGATTGCCTCGCAAGAAAACACACAAACAGCCGACATACCGCCGAAAAGCGAAAGACCAGCTGAAATAAGCAAAAAACCGACATCCTCGTTCCGAGCAGACCGGCAAAAATCAGCGCCAGTTGCTTCACAACCGGACAGATCCCTTCTAGAATTTCCACCAGCCCTTATCAATCTTGTCGAATCAAATCGCGCCGCCTTGATGATATTGTTTGTCATGACCACGCTGGCACTTCTCGCGACCGGCTTTTCCAGTTGGATGATGTCTGATTCTGTCCCATCGGCATATGCAAGGTCGGCCAGTGGACGAATTCCAAAACATTGGACAGATTCAGCGACAAAAGAGCAGATTACTCAAAGATATCTTGCCGCAGACAAAGACTACCGGATGGGTGAACTTTATCTGACTCGCGACCGCTATTCAGAGGCATTGATTCTTTTCGAAGACGCTCTCGCCGTAAGACCTGATCATCTGCAGGCTCTATACCGGGCTGGTTATTGCCGGCTGAACATCAAAGACTATGCCGGCGCCAGAGTGTCTCTCGAAAAAGCTCTGACAATCAATCCGACCTACAGACACGCGAATCTGCTTCTGGCAAGAATTGCCGCTGCGCAACAAGATGCTCGGCGGGCTGAAAACCATTTTAAACGCGAACTGGCGCTTGACAAAGACCCGGCAATAGCCGTTGAATATGCAAATTTTCTGCAGGATTCCGGCAGGGAAAAAGAGGCTAAAGCGATCATCAGTCAATATCAGGCGCTGTATCCAGACAGAATTCTGGTGCTATCGCAAAAGCCTGTCAGTTCCGAGAACAAGGAGCAGCGCCAGTGAAAAAATCAGGAATGTCGCTGCTTGAAATTGTTATAGCGATGAGTATAGCTGTAACCATCTTTATACCTGCAATGAATATGTTTTCAACGGCCGGCCAGGCCGTGTATAAAACCAGAAATTTCAGTTTTGCCAACAGTCTGGCGCGAAGAATTTCGCAGCATCTCATGGTTATGCCTTTTGAAGACATCGAAGAAATACCATTGCCCGGCATCTCAATTTGTGACGCACCGGCCGGGTCTTTTTTCGGTCCATTTTTTAACACAACCGGCTCCAGTGCGGGAGCCAAAAGAATTACCCAGGCTGACATGCCAGATTTCTACAACTATCTGGCGCATTATGATTTTCGCTATTCTCTGTCGGTCAGCAATGTCAGCTTTGGCGACGGCGATGAAATAAAAAGCGTTGGCATACTGATCACCTGGAACGAAAACAACAAGGACATGATGTATCGGCTCTATATTTATGTACCATCACTGTAACAACAGGCACAAAAGATCCGGCGTAACCCTGGTAGAAATCATGGTTGCCTCGGCAATTATTGCATTTATTGGTGGCATTGTCGGGCACTG
>MFYY01000096.1:7512-9308 GCA_001787855.1 Candidatus Riflebacteria bacterium GWC2_50_8
CAGCGCAGAATTTTCGACATCAGCGATGCGCAGCAGACGATCCGACAGTCTTCCTGGGCAATGATGCAGGAACTGCGCACCGCGAGAAGTGTACTCTTTCCGCGAATAAATGCTGACAATTCGATACATAGTGATTCCAAGGTAGTTTTCAAAAGCTTTTCCGGCGACATTGTGTGCTATTACTACGTCGAAAGAGATCAGGAAATCAGGCGCTGCAAGATTCCAAACGGCCCCGGCTCACCGGAAATTGACCCGGACCCGATTGCAAAAAACATATCACAGGTAGTCTTTACAGCCAGTGACGACGGTAACCGTCTGATCGATATTTTCATGGAAATAAAGGGCACCTTCGGCCTTGAAACTGTCTATTTGATGAATGAGTAACGAAATCTTACAGAACGTGCTAAAATGTAGTTAGACAGCAATTCGTGAACAGCATATGGATTAAAAAACTGCATATGAATAAGATCTACAACAGAAGAGGTATTGCGATTGTTATGGTCATCGGACTGGTGGCCATAATAGTTCCGGTGTTGTATCTGCTTTCGCAGATGGGAACCTCGCAAACCAAACTGGCGTTCAAATATCACGAAAATCTGCTGACCGAAACCACCGCGTTTTCGGGCAGCAATGCCGGAATTTCGCGTTTACGCGGAAACCTGCGCGGCTATCAGAATCTTACTAATCAGCTCGTCGGCGACGAGTCATATTCCCTTAACCTGCGCCCTACCGGCAAGGGCTTCTTCCAGCAGGATCTCTACTACATGCTGGCAAGCAGCAAAATAAAAAGTCACAATTACGCCATTATGGCTGAGGCTGAGCAATTCAATCCTGAACCAGACCCACCCGTGCTGGTAATTTCGCGAGACTTCTGGAATACTGTCGAGCCCTACGAAATCGATCAAGTCGCAGATGTGCTGAGCATGCAGAACGACAGAGGGGTCGATCTGCTGCGCCTTGATGAAACCAGAGACTATGAAAAAAACGCTACGCCCACTCAATATTCAAAAGAAATCCAGGCAAAGTCAAGCCGACTTCCCGAAGAGCTGATACCTGACTGGCCTGAAATAGTGGATAATCTTACATCTGAGAAGCTCTCAATGTAAATTGCGGACATTAAGTCATCTGTAAGGAGAGAGGTATGAAAAAGATCGTATTTATTGCCCTGATCATTGCCATGGGTTTTGGTTGCCAGATTGTGGCTGCTGACCCGCCTGAGGCTGCGGAAGTTGATGAAATTCAGCTTAGAGATCCGCTTGAGCTTGAAAGAGCCGTTATGGAATACATGTGTTCTTATGAGGCTTATATAGCCGCACGCAAATCAAAGGATCCAGCAGTTCGCGGCAAACTGGTCAAGCTTATGCAGTCCTACCGCAACGCCTACGCCAGATTTCTCGAAATGTTGCGCGAAGACAAGCTTTATCGGCCAAACAAGCCCAAAGACCCGGCTGGCTGGTATGACGAAAAACATAAAAAAGACAAGGGCTACAAGCGCGACTGGAAAAAGACTGACGGCAAGGAAATTCGTGCCGAAGTAAAGGAGATGGTAAAGAACGGGGCCTCACCTGAAGAAATCAGAGCCTTTATTAAGGCGAAACTGCCATCAGCGCCAATGTCAACCGATCCAGGTCTGTTTACCACCACCAACACCACTACCACTACCACTACCACTACGACCACCACCACTGCTCCTGCCCAGATACCGCCTCCGAAAAAACCAACCCCATGAACGATTCCACAGTTGCCTGAAACAACTACAACGCCAGCATCATTAGCAGTGGAAAAGAAGGTAGCAA
>MFYY01000096.1:9325-11714 GCA_001787855.1 Candidatus Riflebacteria bacterium GWC2_50_8
CAGACTAATCGCTGCTAAATATTAGCTAAAAGCGGTTTTGATACGACCTGAACATCTTGTGCAAAAATTCGTTGTGCGTTTAAATAACTCTTATAGAATGAAAATAAAAATGTATGATCAAGCGCGTGTCCTGACAAGAAGAGGCCGGGTGGCCGCAGACAGCATCGTATTGTTCTGTGTTGGATTGGTGTTTATTATCTTCTTCGCAGGTTTTTTTGCCAGACTTGATAACTGGCTGCACGACAATTGGCTTGACCTCAGACTAAAGTTTAAAGCGCGTTCATCAGTCTCTCCTGGTCTGAT
This sequence comes from Candidatus Riflebacteria bacterium GWC2_50_8, assembly GCA_001787855.1. GTDB lineage: Bacteria > Muiribacteriota > Ozemobacteria > Ozemobacterales > Ozemobacteraceae > Rifleibacterium. Next base: position 9,629 of record MFYY01000096.1, read on the forward strand.
GAACGCCTTTTTTCCGATTGACGGACCGAGCCAGGATATCGTTGTCGTGATAATAGACGATCGCTCGATACTTGGCATTCCCGGGCTGTTTCAGGGTAACCGCTACATCTTTGCACAGGCCATCAGAAATCTGTCTGCCTGCAAACCTAAGGTAATTGCACTTGACGTCTTTTTTGCCGCCAATTCTGCCGATGACCAGGCGCAGGATATCGAGCTGGCCAGAGCCGTAGCCGACGCCGGCAATGTTGTACTGCGCGCTTATCGGCGCGACGACCGGCGCATGACGCTTCCCTACCCTGAACTGTCGCGCAGCGGCTCACCCGCTCCATCATATTTCCGCACGCATCGTGACGAATCTATTCGCAGCGTTTCGATGAAATTCACCTCTGAAGCCGGCAAGGTCACACCATCTTTTCAAACCGAAATTTTTCGCAGATTTTATAACCTGAAGCCAGCAGATTTTGCCTTCAAAGAAGATCAGCTGCTGGTAACGCTTTCAGGTCAGCAGGTGCAGATACCACTGAGCAATGGTGAGTATCTCTGGCTCAACTACGATAATCCGACCAGGGCTTACCAGACCATGTCGTTCTATGATCTCTATAATGGCAGCTTTCAGCAGGAAGGACTGCAGGACAAACTGGTAATAATCGGGTATGCCAACTCGATGACCGAGGAAAAGTTTTTTACTCCGCTGGGAGGCAACGATTACAGCCCGTATCTCAACGCACTGGTTCTCAGAAATCTCCTTAACAGGTCAGCGTTGATTCCGCCGAACAAAGTGATTACAGTCGGAATGGCGGCGCTTCTGCTTGCGGTATTTCTTTTCGTAATCTTTACTCATCTGAACCCTGTTTCATTCTTCATCGTCAGCATCCTCATCATACTAACTTTGATAGGCGGCTCTCTAATCTCTCTGACTCTTTATAAGAGGATCTTCGATGTCACTCCTACCGTTTTTCTGCTATTAATCGCACTTTCGTATACAATCGGCAAAAAGTATTACATTGAGCTTTCAGAAAAATTGCGAATCAAACACGCGTTTCAGCACTATGTCACTGCATCGGTAGTAAACGAAATACTCAAAAACCCGTCCAAGCTCAATCTGCATGGCGAAGAGCGCAATCTCACAATATTTTTCTCAGATATCGAAGGCTTTACCAGCCTTTCGGAAGGTATGTCTCCACTGGATGTAGTAAGCCTTCTTAATGAGTATCTGTCGGAAATGACCGAAATTATTTTCAAGTATGACGGTCTTCTCGACAAATACGAGGGTGACGCCATAATGGCGGTTTTCGGTGCACCCGTTGACCAGAAGGATCACGCAATCAGAGCTTGCCGTTGTGCTCTTGAAAACCAGAAAGCTCTGGCGAGGTTGCGCGAAAAGTGGCGTCAGGAAGGCAAGCCAGAGATTAAGGCCAGAATCGGTATAAACACGGGAGTCGTAGTGGTCGGTAATATGGGCTCAACCATGCGCTTTGACTACACGGTAATCGGTGACAACGTCAATCTTGCCGCTCGCCTTGAGACCGCCAACAAGCTGTTTCAGTCAGAAATTCTTGTCAGTGATACCACAGCCGGGCTTGCCGAATCGGTTATTCTGTCGCGCTGTCTTGGCAAACTCAAAGTAGCAGGAAAGGACAAACAGGTTTACGTGTATGAAGTCCTTGCCGAGCATGCCGATTCTGACAAGTCCTTTCTGGCAAAAGCCACTGCCTGCAAAACCACCTATGACGCGTCTCAGATCGCCCTTGAGAAAAGAGATTTTGCAGAAGCGGAGCGCCTGCTTTCTGCCCATCTGGCGCAACATCCCTACGACAACCCTGCCCGCATTTTACATAATCGCATTAAAGGCTTCCTGATCGTTCCGCCACCAGCAGGCTGGGAAAATATCATCACCCAGGACAGCAAGTAGCCCCGCCGAGATACTGCTGCTGTGCAGTCAATCAGGCGATCGTACAAGTTCGCTGGCAGTGCTGATTTTGTTGTTCGCATAGACCTGAACAGTATTCCTGGCTCGGGCATGCAAATTTTTATGCAATACTGGAAGTTTCGCGAAACAGTCTTTCGCAGACAAAGTTAAGAGAGG
>MFYY01000096.1:11756-13567 GCA_001787855.1 Candidatus Riflebacteria bacterium GWC2_50_8
CTTTCTGCTGTTTCTTCCGGTCTGGCTGCTTTTCTGGATGAGCAGGCAAAAAATCGTTTCCGCCGCCACAGCTTTTATTTTTTTCATCGCTGCAGTCCTTATTTATGGCTTGCTTCTGAGTGATGTCGAGAATATTGTCCAAACGGGAGACCAGCTTAAATTGCAGATAATACGGTACTCGGCGCCGACTCTGTGGCTGGTCATACGTGATAACCTGTGGGATGCAGTTGCCAAAAGCGAACAGGCCAACCCATCTATATGGAAGTTCATGCTTGAACATGGAGCTTCTCCAGATGCGGCCTTTAAAAAAATTTTTCTCTATCGTACAGGCTCATTAAAAGACGAAGAAGAAGCGACTCTGGTCGAAATGCTGATGACCGTTCCCGGATGGATAGGGCCCCCTGCTCAGCTGACGCAGATGCTGGAACGTGCATTTGAGATTCGGCATTTTCGCACAATCATCGCCTTTGCCAGGCACGAAATAACCTGTTATTCATTAAGATTCCAACCGGGCGAGAAGTCGCTTCTACACCTGGCGGCTGATGCCGGAGCTGACGCTGACTCGCTAAGCAGACTGGCTGCATGCATGGGGTATGATCCCTGGAGGGTATTTGATGCTTACGGCTATACGCCAGTTCATTATCTCCGTTATCCCGAACAACTGGAAGCACTCCCATCAGCCTCTGAAGCTGTATTGCTGTTTACGCGAGACGGAGCGACATTGCTTCACCTTGCGGTGCAAAACGGGAGTCATGAACTTTTCAATCAAATCGTGCAATCCGGAATTGCCACTGACACTCCAGATCTTGACGGGTGCCCTCCGGCCTTTTATGCAACCGACTTTGCCACATTTCAGAAACTAAGACCAAAGGGTTTGAATACCGTCCTCACAGACTCAGAAGCGTTCAAGCGACTATGGGGAAATGCGCTGAAAAGTGGTTCAGAGGAATTCATCGAAATTCTGCTGCAACAAAGGGCTGATCCTGATGCCAGATTGTTCAATGGTAATCGTCCGCTTCACCAGATTCTTCTGAACTATGGTGAAGATTTGCAATACATCCCCCGCATGATCAATCGTCTGGCCAGTGCCGGTGCCGATATCAATCAGCCAAACTGGAACGGTGATACTCCTCTGCACTATGCGGTTATGCAAAACAATTTGCCTGCCGCACAGCTGTTGATAGACCTGGAGGCTAATACGCGCCTCAGAAACATGCAGGGTAAGACAGTTATATCAGCCATGTGGGAAACTCGAAACAGAGAACTCTGGAGCAACCTCTATCATAAGCTTCTCATGCAGGGATTTCTGGCGGAAGTGGAACATCCTGTCGATAAAGACCTTCCCGACTGGAATCTATCCTTTCCAGCTGGTCATTCAGCAGAAAATGAAGAAGAAATAAACACTCCCCAGTCCTGCCCCAGATGCGGCGGTTCAGGCCGATGCCAAAGATGTTTCTGAAGGGATGCAAACGCAAGCACATACTAACCTGTTACCCGAAAAAATACAACGCCGGTTAGCGCAAAAGCAGCAATTTACTGCAGGGGCAGGCGCGCACGAGCACGAATATATCCTGAATAACTGGCAGCGAACCGACTTGTTGACACTGCCTATAAATAGACCTTTTTAGCAGAGCGACCGAGTTTTGCGCCACGAAGGGCGCTTATGCATGGTCGCCGAGACGCAGACTATGCGGCCTATCCCGCCTGCGCGGGATCACATGGCTCTAATTGCCTGGCGGCAATAAGACCCATCTGAAAATGGTGAAGCCCCAGCAGAATAACTTTGATGCCTGGTTTCGCATAGAGTCTGG
>MFYY01000097.1:0-2264 GCA_001787855.1 Candidatus Riflebacteria bacterium GWC2_50_8
ATTCTCATCGACGCCTTTGGCAGACTTGCTCTGCATGAAATGCACACCTACAATCCGGAAGTCTACGCAGCTGTTTCGGCCAGAGTTAAGAGTCTGCTTTCGGTTAACCCGGGCGTTGACGGCTCTTATATGTCGCCAATGATGGGGCAGCCGGTTGTTCCCGGTATGGCAGTCAACAGTCAGCCAGGTCGCCGCGGCGATTCAAACTGATCAGTCAGCCAGATAAAAAGACCAGTTCTCTAGAAAAAAAAGACCCGCAGAAAGAAGGCCGCCAGCTGTAATTCGCAGCTGGCGGCCTTTTTTTAAGGCCAGTTTATGGGTTATTTTTCTGCAAAAACTTTGATCTCAGAGGGCCGCAACGAGTAGTCCAGCGTCAGCGGAACCGCTGTAAGAGCGTATTCTGGGCTGATGTCGGTGAGCGTGCTTGAGCCGAGAACTGCCGCCAGATCCGGAATATAAACGTGCTGGTGATTAAATCGATCCTTGTTGAGTATGACAAATACCGTTTTCATGCCGGGCTGAGCCTTTTTGAAACAGAATACGTTTGGCCAGTTGGCCTGATCAACAATGCTTATGCCAGGCTCTGTTCTGAGAACCGGATACTGATTTTTGAGTTCGGCAATCTGTTTGATGTAGGAACTCAGGTCGATTGCGCTGTCTTCCCACCAGGTCGGGTCGGTTTTGACCACGTTGAGCGCCTTATGAAATCCAAATTCAAACCCGATCGGGATCATGTAGCCTGAGCTGAAAAGTGCTGAAAAAAGCATCTGTCGCTTAACCGCTGCCAGATCACCTTTGAGTTGCTCAAGCATTCGTGGCGTATCGTGCGATTCCGGAAAAGCAATCGATGGCGTAATGCGCGAAAGTTTTTCGTATTGTTCCATGGCCCATGGCTCGTTGAAGTCCCAGTATTTGATCGAATTGAACAGGTAATCAAAGCCCATGCCGGCAAGTATCTGAACCTGCTTGAAATCGCAGCCCAGTGACTCGGCAAGGAACAGGCAGCCCGGTTTCTGCGCGCGCGCTTTCTTCATCAGATGCGCCCACAGGTCGCCAGGCACCTGGTAAGCCATGTCGCAACGGAAACCATCGACACCCATTTCCATGTAATGCGACATCATTTTCCACCAGAACAGCCACAGGTTCTCGCGATCTTTTGAGTGAAAATTGTCGACCTCGGCTAGATCGCCCCAGGCAACCCATTTGCCATCATGCATGGCGCCGGGAGGAATGATTTTGCCGTGCTCGTCGCGCTTGTACCAGTCGGGGTGTTCTTCAACAAGCGTGCAGTCAAAAGCAGTGTGATTGATGACCAGATCCATTATGAAAAGCAGTCCGCGCTTGTGACAGGCCTTGATAAAATCTCGCAGCTGCTCTGCCGGCGACTTGGCCGAATCGTTGTTGATAAAGAGCGGATTGAATTTGTAGTAATCTTTCGGCGAATAGAGGCTGCCACTGAAACCCGGGTAGTGAAACGGGTTGACCCACAACGCGTTGAACCCCATGTCTTTGATGCGGTCGAGATGCTCAGTCCATCTGCTCATGCTGCCAAGCAGCCTGGGGTAGAGGTTGTACAGCCTTATGCTGTCGTTGCCGAGCAAAGGGTGATTCATGGTGATTCCTCCTCAGATTTTTTTCGCAATTCCTCAAGAGAGCCGATAATGCTGGTTATTTCGTTACGATTGACGCTTTTGTAGAATTCCCGGTCGCCTTGCGCGGTTTTTAGCAGAATGTGTATGTACACTTCGCCTTTTTCGATGGCCTCGCCTTTTTCATTCCTGGCCACAGATTCTGTTGACTTGATTCCGAGCCAGTCGCTTGCTTTGAGATCTATTGCTACAGCCGGTTCGCGCATATTCTGATAAAACGAAAAGCCGATCTCAGTGCGGCGCGCCGACAGGCTTTGAAAGCTGAGAGAGCGCCCCATAAAAAAGAACAGCACGAAAAAGCCGGCGCAGAACAGCAGTTCGCCCCACTGTTCAGCCTTGATTCCGTTATAGACGAGAAAAAGAATCGGCACGACAAAGGCCATTATCAGCAGAAAAATGCCGACCGCGATTTCCAGAAGCGGGTAATAGGTGAAAGCCGGCAGTTTTGAACCGGCACTGTTCCAACTTATCATCTCAGCGTCCCGTCTTTCGCATGGGTATGACCACCCGCCAGTTACCCTCGCCAGTTATTGTCTTGAGCTCGCAGCCAAGAATCGTCTCGACCCGCGCCTGCTGCTTTTCTGGCAGCACCAGCATGGTCTCAGTATCGACCGC
>MFYY01000097.1:2276-4309 GCA_001787855.1 Candidatus Riflebacteria bacterium GWC2_50_8
CTCGTCTCCGTTCAATACTAATGCAGTTGCCGTCTCCTTGTCAAACCCGGTGTTTCGTTCAATATCCCAGGTGATTACATTGCGGCCTGTGTAAAAATACCAGCCCTCGATCATTTTGTCGATACAGATAATTTTCTGGCCGGCAGGAAGGGTTGCTATCCGCTTGAGCAGTAACCATTGACTGGTCAGGTAGCGATTATTCGCGTAAGCCTCGTTGCCTCTGAGCCCGGGCAGCACAAAGAACATCAGCCCCGGCACGAGCAGGCAGCTCACCGCAATAATGCCGACGCGGTGGTTTTTGGCCGCAAACCAGCCGAGGAACGCCGCGGCAAAAAGCCAGAAGACGCCTGAGAACATGGCGATCTGCGCTATGCTTTTGAATTCTGCATGGCGCTGGTAACCGGCAACCAGCATGGCGACGCCGCCGAGTCCGGTTAATATTGCCAGCGCCTTGAAATATCTGCAGGAATTAGTGTTATCTCCTTCTGCGGCTTTCAATATCGTCTGTCTGAGTTTGTGTGCAGTGAGCAGAGCCAACGGAACCAGCAGCGGCAGCGTGTAACCGGCCAGCTTTGAGCGGCTCAGCGTAAAAATCAGCAACGGAACGCCAATCCATAAAAGCATGAAGGTGGCACTGCGACTTTGCCTGAACTTTGCGATCTGCTCTTTGAGCGCGAGCAGAAGATAGCCAGACCACGGAAACAGTCCGGCCGGCAGCAGCACAAAAAAGTAATAGAATGGCGCCGAGCGCTGATGTGTATTGCTGGCAACGCGCTTGACCGTTTCTTCGATGAGAAAGTAGCTCAGCAGGCCCGGGTTCATTATTGCTACCAGCAGATACCAGCCCAGCCCGAAGACAACAAAGATTACCCAGCCGGCGATAGAGCCAAAAAGTTTCTTGAGCTGCGGCTTGTAGCCAGTCAGCAGGGCCGCCGGAATCAGGCCGGCAAGCGGCAGCAGGCCGGGCGGGCCCTTGGTCAGCATGGCGGCAGCAGATGCCAGCCAGAAGGTGATATACCAGCGCTTTTTCTGCTTGTTCAGGTAAGAGAAAAATGCCAGCGCCATTATTGTTTCAAAGGCGGCCAGAAACGGATCAGTGGTCAGGCCTCTGAACTGTGTCTGAAAATAGAGAGAACTGATCAGAACAAGAGCGGCGATTAACCCGGTGACCTTGCAGAATAGCAGCTTGCCGAGATACCAGGTTGCCAGTGCGGTTGCGCCGGCGGCCACGCTTAAAAAGAAACGGGCGCCGAATTCGTTTGTGCCGAAAAGCTTCATGCCGGCGGCACCCAGCCAGTAGGTAACCGGTGGCTTGGTAAAATGGCGCAGCCCATTGTGGTGCGGTGTCATCCAGTTGCCCGAGTCAAGCATCTGCCGGGCGACCGATGCGTATCTGCCCTCAGAAGTTTCAAACAGCCCGGCGGTGCCGCAGTGAAAGAGCACCGGGAGCATTCCTGCCAGAAAAATCAGCAGCCCCAGCGATTTAAAGGCAAATCGTGGAACCCTGATATTATTCATCAGACTGCAGATTCTCCTGAGCTGCCAGAGTGTTTCGCTTGTCGCGGTCAATCAATACCAGGTTGCGGAAATAAATGACGCAGCCCAGCGATTGCCCGATTATAAATACTGGATCCTGGCGATGAATTGAATAGGCCAGCAGCAAAATCGATCCAGCAATGCTGAAATACCAGAAAGATATAGGGATGACGCTTTTCTTGTGGCGTTCAGAGGCAATCCACTGCAGGATAAAGCGCATCGAAAACATTACCTGCCCGATCAGGCCGATAATCAGCCACATGTCAAATTTGCTCATCGACCTGATACCTCAGTTTGCGCCATTTCATCCATCTGATCGCGAGCAGATCGAGAAATGATCTGAATACGCGGTTCCAGACGTTGTATTTCGATTCGCCCTTCTGGCGTGGATGGTGGCTGACTTCGATCTCAATAACCGTGCCGCCGTTCATCTTTACCAGAGTTGGCAGAAATCTGTGCATTCCTTCGAACAGTTCTATCGGCTTGATTGCCGCGGC
>MFYY01000097.1:4358-5112 GCA_001787855.1 Candidatus Riflebacteria bacterium GWC2_50_8
ACCAGGTTGCGCACCCAGTTGGCAAAGCGCGAAGAAAGGCGGCGCACCATGGTATCGTTGCGCTTTTTCCGCCAGCCTACTGCCGCATCATAGCCCTGCTCAATACCGGCAAGCAGCAGCGGTATGTCGGCCGGGTCGTTCTGCAGGTCGGCGTCAAGAGTAACGACTATTTCGCCTTGCGCTGCCTTGATTCCGGCACCCATCGCCGCAGTCTGGCCGTTATTCTTTGAGAACCTGAGGCCGCGCAGCCATGGGCGGCTGGCCTTGAGTTCGCGAATCTTGTCGAAACTGCCGTCGCTCGAACCGTCATCGACCAGAATGAGCTCCCACGGGCGCCCGATCTGATTTAGGCTGAGTTCGACGCGCGCAACAAGATCGTCGAGGCTTTCAATTTCGTTATAAACCGGTATTGCAACGCTGATCGCGAGTTTTTCCATTTTGGTTTCCGTCGTTACCGTTTGTGGATTTCAGAGCCATATTATACCACAGAGTGGCGAGAAATAGATTACAAATACTGGTTTTCTCAACAGGCCCGCCAGGGCTTTGATTCTCAGAAAAAAGAAAACCCCGGAGCTGATCCGGGGTTTTGCGGGCGTGAGAATTGTTAAAATCAGGCGGTCATTGCTTTGCGCACCTGGTCCATGCCGTTCATGCGATAGGTGCCCTTGTAAAATTCGAATTTGTGGGCTGGCAGAATGTTGACTTCAGCAGTGTCACCCATCTGCATGACGAGAATGTTGCCCTGAGCGTCGCG
>MFYY01000097.1:5136-5880 GCA_001787855.1 Candidatus Riflebacteria bacterium GWC2_50_8
ATAGCGGTTGTGACCGTAGTCGAGCAGAATCATATCGCCGGGCCTGATGTCGGGTGGGGGAGGCGGCTTGACGCCTGGATTGATTGACTTGGTGTATTTTTCAGACCACAGGCCGCTGGTTGAGGTGCGGCCGGTGCTGATCGGGAATTTGACGCCAGCCTGCTTGTAGGCATCTTTTTGAATCATCTGCACGAAACCGCTGCAGTCGATACCGCCGATTTTTTCGAAATCTTTGTAGGCTGCGCTTGATTTCCACTTCCAGGTGTTGATATCAACGTATTTTTCATAGTATTCGGCAGAGTTAAGGCCGAGGCGATTGCCAGAGGTTTTCTTTTTGCGGTAGGCGTCGATATCGTCGAAGCCGCCGAACTTGAACACGATCGGTTCTTTAATATACGGATCGGCCAGCGCCTGAATTTTGCGGGAAAAAACAATATCTTCAAAGTTCTTTTCGAGCAACTTGAGCAGACGCGCTGCGTCTTCGTGGCGACCCAACTTGTTGAGACATTTTGCCTGCATGTAAGCTGCTTCAATCGCGTTGCCGCTGGCTTTACAGGCCAGTTCATAGGCATTTTTGTAGTCACCCTTATTATAGGCGTCGCTGGCACGATTGAGGCGCCAGTACCACGGAAACTTGTCGTAGTTAAGCAGATCGCCGCCAAGGTGACGGTCCCATCTTTCGAACTGTTTGGTGTTGGCAGCTGCAACACTTGAATTTGCAGTTGTAGTGGGTGGCGTCGCAAC
>MFYY01000098.1:0-5082 GCA_001787855.1 Candidatus Riflebacteria bacterium GWC2_50_8
GATCAACCTGGGAAACCCGGCAGAAATAACCATACGTGAATTTGCCGAGAGAATCATTACGCTGACCGGCTCTAAGGCAAAGCTCGAATTCGGCCCCCTGCCACAGGATGATCCCAAACGCCGTCAGCCCGATATTTCTCGGGCAAAAGCTCTTCTACAATGGGAACCCCTAGTCTCTCTCGAAGAAGGTCTCAAAAAAACACTGGAGTGGGCTAAAATCAATGTCTGAAAAATTTACGCTCGACAAACACATTGCCAGGGTTCTTATCGATCAATCTTCTATTCAGCAGCGAACCGCTGATCTGGGGGCGCAGATAAGCAAGGACTATGCCGGACAGGAGCTTGTTGTCGTCTGCATTCTCAAGGGTGCGTTTCTTTTTACTTCAGATCTCTGCCGTAATATTGAGCTGCCGCAGAAGCTGGACTTCATGGCCGTGAGCAGTTACGGCCATTCTACCCAGAGTTCTGGTATCGTAAAAATAGAAAAAGATCTGTCTGAAAGCATTGAGGGCAAACATGTTCTGATAGTAGAAGACATAATAGACTCCGGTCTGACCATGTCTTATCTCGTCAAAATACTTCGCGACCGAAAACCTGCCAGCATAAAAGTCTGCGTACTGTGCCACAAGCCCTCGAACCAGCAGCAATGCGTAAAAATTGACTACTGTGGCTTCACGCTCGAAGACGAGTTTGTTGTTGGCTACGGACTCGACTTCAGAGGCTACCTGCGCAACCTGCCTTACATAGGCGTTGTAAAGCCTGAATACGCTGAGTAAAAGGATAATGTCACTTGGTAACTTTTAAAAGTCACAACCTGATATGTGAACGCTTTATTCTCGGGCCTTTACAGGTTAACACCTATCTGGTTTACGAATCAGGCAGCGACAAGGCGCTTTTGATAGACCCCGCCGAAGAATCCCCCACCCTGCTGGATCGCATAAAAGAGCTTGGATTCAGCGAGACAACTATTTTTCTTACGCACGGACACGCCGATCATCTGGCCGGCGTCGACTACTTTCGTACACAGTTGAGCGGCTGCAAGGTTGCAATATCTCTGGAAGATGCTCCGATGCTTGGCGATCCTGACCTGAATCTCTCATCATACATCGGTGACCAGATAGCACTTGAGGATGCAGAAATTATCCTCAATGACGGCGACCATCTCGGCGCAGAAGGCGAAATAGCAGCAGTCCCGGGGCACACGCCAGGCGGTTTGATCCTGATATTTCCCGGCATGGTTTTTTCCGGCGACACTCTTTTTGCCGGCTCGATTGGGCGTTCAGATTTCCCCGGCGGAGACGGCAAACAGCTGATCAAGGCGATAAAAGACAAAATCTTTACGTTGTCGGATCGCTATGTTTTTCCTGGCCATGGCCCCGAAACCAGAATCGCTGAAGAAAAAACCGAAAATCCCTTTTTCAGTGCTTCTTTTACAATCTGATTCAGACTTTCTGACTTTTTTGCGCTTTCGTTGACAGCAGATGGGCACGATGCTAAGATCTTTGCATAAACATACATGACCCCGGAAAGGAATCGACAGATGAGTGAAGTTTTCAAGATTCTTGTAGTTAACCCCGGCTCTACTTCAAGCAAGCTTGGTCTGTTTGAAAACGATAACATGATTGCCGAGAAAAAGATCAACTACTCACCCGAGGAACTGGCAGGTTTTCATAAGATCAATGACCAGGTTGATTATCGCAGACAGGCCATGGATGAATTTCTTGTTGAACAGAATGTAAAACCCCACACCCTCTCGGCCGTGGTCGGTCGTGGCGGTCTTCTTAAGCCTATTCCGAGCGGCACTTATCGTGTAACACCGGCGATTCTGAATGACCTGCAAAACGCGCGCTACGGAGAACATGCCAGTAATATGGGTGCGCTTCTGGCGCACACTTACACCCAGGATTACAGTATACCCTCGTTCATAGTCGACCCGGTAGTTGTCGACGAATATCAGAAGCTGGCGCGCTATTCCGGGCTCAAGGAAATTCCGCGCGTTCCGATCTGGCATGCCCTCAATGTCATGGCCGTCATTCGTCAGACCTGCAAAAACGAAGGCTTCGATATAAAAGACGACAATTTTGTCGTTGCCCACATCGGCGGCGGCATTTCAGTGTCGGCAATTGAAAAAGGCCGTTGCATTGATGTCAGCAACGGGCTTGAAGCTGGACCATTCACCCCTGAGCGTTCCGGTGCTCTGCCGACGACCCAGCTGGTTAATCTTTGTTTTTCTGGCAAATACACACATGCTGAGATTAAAAAGCTTCTGGTTGGTCGTGGCGGCATGGTGAATCACCTTGGAACCAGCAGCCTGATGGAAATTGAAAACAGAATTAAGGACGGCGATAAAGTCTGCCAGGAGGTTTTCGAAGCGATGTGCTATCAGATCGCCAAGGAAATCGGCGCTTATGTTGCAGTTCTACGTGGCCAGGTGCGCCGCATCATCCTTACCGGCGGCGGCGCCAAATGCCCACCTCTGGTAGAGAACGTCAGCAGCTATGTTAAGTGCTTCGCCCCTGTTCATGTTGTTCCTGGAGAAGACGAACTTTCGGCTCTCGCCATGGGTGCCCTGCGCGTTTTACGCAACGAAGCAGAACCCCGCGAATATCCGGCATAACTGATCTTTTAAACGAACGGAGAAACAGAATATGAGCGAAAGTTTTTTCAGCAGTCTGGTAAGCACCCTCAATCCCGGTCAAAAATGCCACGTTGCAGTACCATTGGCCAATGACGAAGCCTGTGCCTATGCAATCTGCCATGCAGTTAAAACCGGTATTCTTCAGGCCACCCTCATCGGCGATACCGAGCAGATAAAAACCATGTATGGCGAGGTTGCACGCCATGAAATGGTTCGGATAATCAACGAAACCGATGAAAAAAAAGCTTGCGCTATGGCCGTCAGGGAAGTGCGCGAAGGTCGCTGCGACATTCTCATGAAAGGCCTCGTAGCAACTTCTACGTTATTGAAAGCGGTTCTGAACGCCAGTGAAGGTTTGCGCAAGAACCCGATTCTGTCACACCTTGCTTTTTTTGAATTCCCCGGCCAGCAAGGCTTGAAAATACTTACCGACGCGGCAATGTGCATAGCTCCTGACGAGGAAACCATGATTCGAGAGATCGAAAACGCAGTCGAAGCCTATGCAATGTTCGCTGATCACTCGCCAAAAGTCGCTATTCTTGCCGCCAACGAAAAGGTTTCTGAAAAAGTTCCGTCAACAGTTCTCGGCGACAAAGTAGCAAAAGCCATGGCAGTTCGCCAGAACATGATAGTTGAAGGCCCCATCTCTTTCGACCTCGCAGTAAGCCAGGAATCAGCCCAGACCAAAAAATATCGCGGCAAGATTCAGGGCGATGCCGATATTTTCGTCGTTCCGCGCCTTGACACCGGCAACGCCTTTTACAAAGCGTTGCAATACTACGTAAAAGCGCCAATGGGCGGACTGGTATACGGCGCACGCTGTCCGGTTGTACTAACTTCCAGAGCAGACGACAACAACACCAAGTTTCATTCTCTCCTGCTGGGCATTGTGCTGTGGCAGAGGTCAATAAGCCGGGAAAAAAATTCTCAGACCAGAACTTGAACGCTGCGCAACCCATATGCAGGGCTTGAAAGGACAACTTGAAGATGCCGGATAGAAATATCAGCAACGTAAATGCTACCGTGTCGTTCGCCTCTGGTCACATTCCCGAAGTGCTCAAAAAGCTTGAACATTTCCTTGGCGTGGCCTTGTCACTACGTTCTACAACCGGAGAAGTCGTTTGTAAAACGGACTATTTCTATGGCCCATGCAGCATAATCAGAGGCACTGACCGCGGACGGCAAAGATGCCGCAAGACATATCGCAATATTGAAGACCGGCTGCTGAGAAGAAAAGTGCCATTTGTTAACGTCTGCTATGCCGGCTTTCTAATTTTTGCGGTTCCACTTGAATTCAGGGGCGAGATGGTCGGCACCCTGCTCGGTTCACAGATTCTGCCGATAGAGAAAGATCGAAACTTTGATCTTGAATCTCTTTTCGGCCATACTGCGGCGGCGCTGGCGATGAAAGACACCGAAGAATTCTATAAAAGCTTCAGCAAAGTCAGAACATTAAACCCCGATTTGCAACGCATTACTTTTCTTCAGTACCTTGAGGAGATTGGTCAGCACTTTATCAGCATGGCTTTTGCCGACAAAAGCTGGGAACTTTTCTTAAAAGAAATCAAGACCGAAACACCGCAATTTGGGCGTTTCTAGCAAAGGATTTCGCCAATGTTCAAACTTTTTGCCAATGCCCAGGTTCTGCAACCTGACATGTCGTTGCACCACTGCGATTTGCTGGTCCAGGACGACTGCTTTTATGACCTGCTTGAACCTGGCGTCAAAAGCAGTAAACCAGTAGAAAGCGAAGTCGATCTCGATGGACAGATTGTTTTTCCCGGGTTAATCAACTCGCATGACCACCTGATAGACTCCTGCTGGACCGGACTTGGCAAAGTCCCGGCTGCTAACTGGTTTGAATGGGATCAGAGCGTGCACGAAAGCCCTGAATACCGCTTGATGCAACGGCTTTCGGTTACCGATTTATATGTAATCGGCATGTATAAGAACATAGTTTCGGGGGCAACAACGGTTGTCGATCATTTTCCTGCCGAGATCTCGGGCACCTTTACCGGACATCCCCTGGTATCTCTGCTCGAGCATTTCTATCTCGCACATTCAGTATCTCATCACCAGCTTAAATGGGGTTCGAATCCTGGTGAACAGTTCAGACAGGCCCACGGTATTCTGCCTTTCATAATTCATGCCGGCGAAGGTATGCATCAAGACATTCGCGAGGAAATAGAACAGCTTAACCGCCTCGGCGCTATAGAAAAAAACACGGTTCTGGTTAACGGCACCTTTCTTGAAGATACTGAACTGCATCTGATTGCCGCCCGCGGCGCTGCCATCGTCTGGCTTCCCAATTCCAGCGAGCGCATTTTTGGCAGACAACCCGACATAAAAAAAATTCACGAGCTTAAGATTCCGCTGACCATAGGCACAGACAGTTCTATCACCGGCTCAACCAACCTTCTTGCTGAACTTAAAAAAGCCTGGCA
>MFYY01000098.1:5095-5805 GCA_001787855.1 Candidatus Riflebacteria bacterium GWC2_50_8
CATCTTCAGGGCAGCATCACTGCCAAAGACCTGGTTAAAATGGTCACTGGTGATGCCGCCAGAATTTTTGGCGTTGAAAAGCAGGTTGGAGCGATCGTGCCCGGCCGCAAAGCTGATTTTATCGTATTTAAACAACAGCCTGAAACAGACTGTTTTGAACAGTTCATCAACATGAAGCCCGAGCATTTTTCGATGGTTGTTCATAAGGGAATGATGATGGTAGGTAACGACGAGTTCAGACGCATCTCTGCCATCGACTTCAGTCAGTACAGCGAAGTCAAGATCAATGGCACCGCTAAAATTCTGTATGGGCAACCGTCCCAGTTGCTTGAAAGGATGCGGCACAAGCTCGATTCCGCGATAGTTTTTCCCTTTTTCGACATTGCATCAGAAGATTAGTGTCGCCCTGTATTGAAATTGGCTTCGATTGCTGATATATTCATTTTACAATGAATATAGATTTTCAAAATCCAATTATTAAGTTCTATTTCAGCTTTCAGTGCCCATATTCATACATGACCTGGGAGATGCTCAAAAAGCTTTTGAGCAGCAAGGTTGGCGTGGCACCCATAGAAATCGGCCTGTTTCCACAGAGCACAAGCAAGTTTCATTACCAGGACATCTGGGGTGATCCCCGTTGGAACAGGCTGGTAAAAGATGCCGAAAAGATCAACCTCAAGCTCTCGCCCCCCGCAAAGTATGTGTCAAGC
>MFYY01000099.1 GCA_001787855.1 Candidatus Riflebacteria bacterium GWC2_50_8
GCACATTCTCTGAGAAGTTGAATTCTGAACCGATGATGAAGCTCCAGTTGTCGGGACTCTCTGCCGACAGACTGTAATTAGAGAGTTCAAGGTAATTCAATATGCTGCGATCGATTTTGATCGCGAGCCTCAGCTCATACTCTGAAAATTTGTCTTCTTTTTCGGACAAGACGGCCCAGACCCGCAGTGCATTGTCGACACCAGGCTTGGCAAATACCATTGCAGCGTCTTTTGATTGAGATTCGACGCTTTTTACGGCATCAGCGGCGATTGTGATGTCTATTGGCACGATCTGTCCACTATTTTTCGGGATAAGTATTACTCTCACATAGACCGTATCGGTCTCTTTGTCGAATACATAAGCCTGACGAAAGCCAAGCAGATCGGGCGGAGCCGATAAAAGATCAATCTGTGGCGATTCAATAAGCGTCAACAGAATATCAGAGGCCTCCTGCCGCTGCTTTTTATCAAGCTCAGCCGCCTTAACCAGGTGACTTACGGCGCGCTTGAGCTCACCTTGAACCATCAGCAGCTTGCCACTGTCGAGATACTCTCCGGCAGCAACTTTTCCGCTGTCGATACGGCTTTCGACATCTGCAGATACTTTCAGAAGCAGTTGCTCGTCATCAAGCGACAAAATTTCGTGATCGAGTGAGACTGCCTTAAAATAAGCCTTCAGAGCTGGTTCAGCGCTCTTTCGCGACCAGTGCTGCATGGCCAGTTCGAAGTAATCTGCCGCAGCGTCTGAGCTTGCAGCTTTTTTGGCGGCTTCGGCAATTTCGGTATCAGAGGCCGGCGGACGAATCTTGCGAACCGGTCTTACATAGGGTTTTGGCTCAGAATAGCGCACTTCAAAATATCCGAGGGCTGCGTCGTCAAGCAGGTCATCTTTCAACTTGGGAATCAGCTGGCCGTATCTGCGGTAACGTTCCTGCTTGTCAAATTCTTCACGTTCTCTTTTGATTTCAGTGCGTGCTTTAACGATCCAGAGCTTTGATTTAAGGTCACTTTTGTCGAGTGCTAAAATAGTCTCATACAGCTGCACCGCATCTTCATAGCGGCGCCGCCGATACAAATCTTCAGCAGCAGCATGCAGGCGGCTTATTCTTGTTTCCAGAGGCAATCTCTTGTATTCAGCCAGGTCAGAATAAGGCCGCGGGCCAAAACCGACGAGCAACACGACAGCCGCCATAAACACAACTATTGATAAGGCTCTTTTCATGGTCTCAGCTATCGGCAACTGTTAAACAAATTTTAACAGTTCAACTTCCGGCAGGAAAAATCGTGATCGAAAAATCTGTGCGGTCCAGACGAAACCGGTTAAGATAAACGACCGCCAGAAGAACCCTCTGCCAGGTCATTTCTTTTGCTCTCATCATGACGCTGTACTGCAGATCGTTCGAAGATCTGATTTCAAAACCACTGATGCTTCTGAGTATATTGCACAGCATCTCGATGTCGATGCGCATAAAATTACCATTAAAATTCGCTGGCGACGGCCCTTTTGGCATGGTCATTTCCAGCTGCGGAAGGTTTTGAAAGAACTGTTCAAGATCAGCTTCATTTGCCACGTAGAGGCAGTTTTCAAACAGACGCCAGCGAAACCTGGTAGTTTCAAGATAATTCGTCAGGGCATCTTCGACTGTGGCACCCACAACCTCGCGAACCGGCGAATTCACATCACTGCTGACAATAAGTGACCAGCCGTTACGGGCAGCTATTTTGAACAGAAAAGTATGAATATCAAGAAAACGACCGCCAACATCTGGAGACGCAGAAAAGCCAGCTTTTGCCGACAAAGGCCCGGCAAAAACAACAGACATCAACAAAGCAAGACACAACAAACCAACCTTAACGGTTTTCATATCCTGACCTCACAGCTCTATATATTCAGGACTTATTCTTAGCAGAACCTCTCATGATCTAGAAACCAACCCAACCCTACCTGCTTATTCTCCGAAAAGCTCTTTGATGTCAGAGCTCTCCATGAGATTTTTCATTTTTTCATTGTTCATCAGAAATTCATAGTCATTACGGTTTATTGCGTCCATGACCTCGGGGTCAGACATGACGTCGACCATATCCTCGTTTCCGCTCAGGCTCATCATGTTGTCGAGAAAGTCTTCCTGCATTGTCATCGACTGCACCTGGGCATTAGCACGTTCCTGCTGCGCCTTGAGATCGTCAGATGCCATTGTCCGGCTTGTTGACTGTGGCTGAACCACGCGCTTTGCCGACTTCTTGTCACGATCGAGAATATTGATGCTCTTTCCAGATGCAGCAGACGTTTCTGAATCGAGCTTGCTGATCTCAAGAACTTTTTCTGCCGCGATCTTTATCTCGCCAACAGTGTCAGAATGGATTGTATATATACCATCTTTCATTTCGGTGACTTCCCCAATTATCACCGAATTGTCGAGCAGCACTATACGCTGTCTGATGCCCGCAGCCAGACAGAGGCCTGACCATGAGACCAAAAGCAGAAACAAGGCTATTTTTTTCACTTTAATCTTCTCCTGAAACTCTCGGTATTTTAGATTAATGATATCAGAAAATGCCAGAGAAGCGAATAGTTTTTCGATAAGTCACAAATATGATTTTAACTGATTGACCCGGCAGACAAGTTTAAATATAATGTTGCTGGTTTAAAATACAATTTTATCGGAGGACAGCGTTTTGACTAAGCTTCACAATGTTTTCAAATGCGAAATCTGTGGCAACATAATCGAAGTAGTTCACGCAGGCGCACCGGCTCTGGTCTGCTGCGGTATGGAAATGAAACTGATGGAAGAAAAGACCGCTGATTCTTCTATCGAAAAGCACGTGCCGGTTATCGAAAAAACCGCTAAGGGCATCAAGGTTAAAGTCGGCAGCGTTCCCCACCCCATGGATGAAAAGCATTTTATCGAATGGATCGAAGTTATCGCCGGCAACCGCAAGTGTGTCAAGTTTCTCAAGCCCGGTGAACCGGCCGAAGCCGAATTCTGCATCAATGAATCCCCGATTACTGTCCGTGAATACTGTAATGTTCACGGCCTCTGGAAAAACGAAGCCTGAACCTGAAGAGAGAATAAGCCCACCCTCAGATCACTTGCTATAAGCTTGTAAGACGATAAGAGGCAGGGTTAAATCCAGGGAGGGGGATTTGCACATGCGAGACATTATATAGCGTGTGAAGGGCGGCCGATAAAAAGGCCGCCCTCCCCGAACCTTCTGGCTAACGATTACCTATGCTCACCCGCTGCCCTTCACGGTGGCGGGTGTCTGCTATTTCGGGCTCTACTTCGCCCTGCACCTTGACTGGAAAGCTCACCGCAAGCTGCATTACACGACCCGAGGCATCAGCGCCATAAATTGTCAGGTCGCCGCCTGACGGCAGGCCATCATCACGCATGAAAATGTTATCGAGACTGCCCTGAATTTTCCAGCAGTTGCCGTAGACATCCCAGTGATAGGCGTAAAAGAAGCCAGTCAATGGGCCGGTGCGGGTGAACTGGCTGCGGAAATGCACGCGGCGGCGGCTGCGTCCGTCGAAGATCAGGTCAGTATAAACTGCAGTCTGAATCGGTTTTACCCAGCCATTGAGCCGCAGATCAAAGTCGCCAAAATTGCGATATTCAGCGGCATCAAACGAACGGTCGCGCAGAACCCGGTCATTATGACTGACTGAAAACTTAGACGGTACCGGGAAACGGTAAGCCAGGCCGAGCATTTCTGCGCCAATTCTGCCGGTATTGAGAAGCCGGCGCAATTCTTCCTGACTTTCTGGTTTATCGAAAATGGTTCGGCAGGTCTTGAGTGAACGCATGATACGCTTAACATGATTGGCCGTTTCCGGGGCAAGAACTGGAATGGCGCGCCCGGCGTGTGGTGCAACAACCGGCACCCAAGGCTGGTTGAACTTTGCCGATTCCGGCACATTGTCGATGACCGGCGCGCTCGGTGGCGGCGGCGGGGCAGAAGTAAAGGGTTGCATCTGCGGCAGGCTTACCGCGTAACCTGGAGGTGGCGGGGGCGGTTCGAAATTGCCATGGCTGAGCAGCGGCGCATCGCCGGCCGGCGCGGCATTCTGGGCAAAAACATTTCCAGCAGCCGATATCGCGAAGAAACAGATTAACAAAAATGCAGCAAATTTCCTCATAAACTCTCAACTTCCTTACAGAATTTCAGATATAAAGAATACATTTCCCCACCCGCTTATGCAAGCCGATAAAATAGAACCTGGATTAGCTCAGATAAACCTTCGCTTCTCTAACCAATCCCACAGTCAATTCAGCATAAACAGCGACGCATAAACCTGTGTACGCACAACGCAGCCAAACGCTACGATAATCGACAAAAAACGCAGAAAAATCGCGAAAATCATACATATTCACAGATATTTCACTTCGACGATCACATGCTGCCGTTATTTCATACTTTGTCTTTTGCCGGGCAGACTATATAGTTTTCAGAACGTAGGGGCCAGCTTCACTTCACAAACATAATACAAGGCCCCTCAGAGGTTGGTACATCAGGAGGAATCCCCCAAAATGCGTTTCAAATTCTCTTTTTTACTTCTCGTAATGGCGTTGATCGGCACCATGTGTTTTACCGGCTGCTCTCTTGGCGGCGACGATGACGACGATAACACAGTTGTTGGCTCTGGAGGATCAACAACAATAAGCGGTTCCGTCAGTACTACTACAGGTTCGATCCGCGAGGCTCTCAGAGCTGCAGCTCCGACCAGCGCCACCCTTGGCTTTTATTACCTGAACAATGCTGGCGAACAGATACAGATAAGAACTGGAATTCCAGTAACATTTGCAGGCAACTCTGCGAATTATTCTTTCGGAGTAACTATTCCATCCGAAGCTCTGCAAAAGCGAAACTTTCTTCTGATAGCAGTCACTGACACCAACGTAACCATTGAAGGCGTTGTGCCTTTCAATCCTAACAGCGAAACGAATGTTAACGTGCCTCCGATCGATCCAGATGACGCTGGTCCGGTAGCGCTGGCAAAAGCTGCAGCCTTAGCCGGAGTGCCGAACATCGACATGGGCAATGTACTCTCTATATATACCCCCGCCGAAATCAAGGCCATGATCAACACTGCAAATATGACTACCCTGGTAACCAGACTGCAGGAACGTGAACAGGCCATGACTCAGCTTAAAACTGAATTCGCCGATCAGGCAGCCAAGATTCAGCAACTTATGGACTACAGCTTCCAGCTGGCCAGAAACCCAGACTACATTGGCTTCGCCAATCGCGAAAAATTTGAAGAAGCCATGAAAGCCAAAGCAATTGAACTTGGCCTGCCCGTTGACGCAATGAGCGCGATAGACACCATGGAAGGTGCCTTTATCGGTTCTGGCCTCCCGCCAAAAACCGGCGTAGACTTTGACGACCTCAGCCAGGCGACCGAACAGAAACGCGAACTGGAAACCCTTGGCAATGCTCTGACTTACTTCGCCGGCCTGCTTAACAAGAGTGAACTGAACGAAATCAAGGCAAGATTTATCACAGCCACAGAAGCATTCTTCGCTCAGATCATGGCCGGAAATCCACCACAGCCAGGCGCAAATAATCACCCATTTTTCATTCTTGATGAAGCTCGTGTAATCATATTCACGACTCTTGGCAATGTGGTTACAAATTCTATTCTGATAAAACCTGCTGACCTACAGTCTCTTGTTCAGCTAGGAGAAAAACCCACTCCAGAACAGATCATCGAACACCAAAAGGCCCTGTTTGCTCTAGTCACCAATCGCATCACTGCTAATTATGCAACCCTTACCGGAGCGCCAACTGACGCAGCCGAAAAGGCCAAATTCATTCAGCATCTTGCCGCTCT
>MFYY01000100.1:0-4905 GCA_001787855.1 Candidatus Riflebacteria bacterium GWC2_50_8
TGGCCCGGCCTGACTCTGGCAGTATAAAGATCAGCGGCATCGACTGCATTAAAAGCCCTCGGGCGGCTCAGCAGCTGATCGGTGTCGTTCCTGATGAGAGCAATCTTTATCCAGAGTTGAGCGGGTTTGACAACCTGTGCTTCTGTGCATCTTTATATGGTGTCGACAAACAGGACCGCGAGAAAAGAGCTCATGCACTGCTTGAAGAATTTGGCCTTGAGAAGGCTGCCAATCGCAAATTCGCCGGTTATTCAAAGGGAATGAAGCGTAAGCTGACTATTGCTGCCGGTATAATTCATCAGCCGCAGGTGCTGTTTTTAGATGAGCCTACCACGGGTATCGATGTGGCAAGTGCCCGGCAACTGCGTAAACTTATCGCAGACCTTAATCAGAACGGCACAACAATTTTTCTTACGACCCATTATATCGAAGAGGCAGAAAGGCTTTGCGACAGAATAGCTTTTATTGTTGAAGGTAAGATTGTTCTGACTGAAAGCGTTGAAAATCTTTTGCAGCCACTTAAAGCCAGGCATGTCGTGCAACTTACCTGCGCGCAGCCGGCCGTTGGGTTGCCAGAAGGACTGGCGCAGGCATTTCCTGAATTCGAATTTTCGGTTCCGTTGCAGAACAAGATTCACGTTGAATCAGCCCGGCCCGTTTCTCTTGGTCCTCTCATCAGGTTTTTTGAAGACAGGGGGATAGAGGTTTTCGAAGCCAGAAAAATGGTTCCGACGCTCGAAGAGATTTTTGTCAGGGTAACCGGCATAGAGGCTGGTTTAATGCAGAGAGAAAAAGAAAAGCAGGGTGGAGGTGCAGCAGCATGAAACTCTGGATTGCATTCTGGAACATTCTCGCCAAAGATATGCGCACTTATTATCTTAAACCGCCCAACATCAGCTGGGGAATCTTCTTTCCGCTGGCCTGGACAGGCATGTTTTTCATCAAGTCAGGTTCCGGGCTGGACAGTATTCCATCTTTGCTGCCGGGTGTCGTCGCGGTATCAATATTGTTTGGAACCACCTCGATGCTGGCTGTGAATGTGACCTTCGAAAAGAAGAATCGCTCGTTCGAACGCCTGCTGCTCGCGCCAATTCCATTTGAAATACTTATGCTTGCCAAAACCAGCGGTGCCATTTTATTCGGGGTTGTTAATGCATTTGTACCCGTTATCATGGCGTCATTTCTTGCTGATCTGTCAGCAATCGACTGGTTGGCCTTTGTGCCGGCGGTTTTTCTGATCGCGGTTGCTTCTACTTTTTTCGGGCTGTTTATCGCGGTAGCGGTCAGCGAGGTATTTGAGGCACAGACGTTCTCGAATTTTTTCCGATTCCCCATGATGTTCTTGTGCGGCCTGTTCTTTCCAATCGCCAAGCTGCCGCTATTTCTCAAGCCACTGTCTTACATACTTCCTCTTACCTACGGGGTCGATATTTTGCACGGCGCTGTACATGGCGGTCATGCTATTTCCTACAGCCTGAGCTTTGTTTTGTTAATCGTATTTTGCGTCGGGTTGTTCGCCATCAGTCTCTGGAATATCCGCCGCAAGTGGATTATGTAGTATTATGGTGAAATCCTTTTGCGAGGAGCAAAGCAATTTGCCCAAGGATGGGCTTATGCAGTTGCGCCACAGGATAGTAGCGCAACCTGCCGTGGCAATCTCAGCTATTGGGTAGAATTCATAATATTGCAAGTACCTCAGTCTTTTGCTGATATTGGTTTTTGGTACTTCGAACTTGGCTGGAACATCGTCCGAAATTGGATTTTATACATAGCTCCATCAGTCAGATTTGTTGCTACGCTAGTTGATTGAATCTTCCAGTGGCCGATAGTGCAAGATGTTTCATCGCAAAGTGCAACTTTTTGCACTCTTTTTGTATCTCCACAAAGCAGTTTCTGCTCAAATCAGTCTGCCAGCTACATTTAAACAATTGGCACGGTTTCTGCGAATAAAGCTTAGAAGTTTTATTTTAAGGAGCGCTGCATGTCTATAACTCGACTGGCGACCAATGATTCTGGATTTATTTTTGATCCAGCTACGGGCACAAGTTTTACTGCCAACAAGACTGCTGTTTTTATTATTCGCAACTTGCAGAAAGGTTTAAACACCAGAGAAATCTCCCAGGAACTTGTAGAAAAATTTGAAGGCGCCGAAGATGAAATGTCGCGAGACATTGATGATTTTATCGAGCACCTGAAGGTTCTAGGTTTTAAGGCGGCCGCATGATTACTGTAGCCGTATCTGGAATTAACGCTATTGACAACCCTGGCCCCGGCATTGGTATCATCAAGGGACTCAAAGCAGCAGAAAAAGAAATCAAAATTGCCGGCCTGGCTTACGATGCCATGGAACCTGGCATTTACATGCGACACTACGTTGACAAGGCTTTTTTGATTCCCTATCCATCGGCCGGTGAAGCGCCTTTTCTCGCGCGTTTGCTTGATATCAAAGACCGATTTGGTATGGACGTCGTTATTCCGGCTGTCGATGCTGAAATGCCCCTATTCATAAATCTTAAAAAGACCTTGGAAGAAAATGGAATCAAAACTTTTTTGCCTGGCAGAGAGCAATTCAAGCTGCGCGCCAAAACCGAACTCAACATGGTCGCAGAAAAAATCGGCATAAATTGCCCGAATTTTTTTGCCATCAATAATCTCGAAGAACTGTCAGCAGCACTTGAGCAACTGCATTATCCTGTTATGGTTAAGGGTGTGTTTTATAAAGCCGCGCGTGCGGGCAACTACGCCGAAGCAGTCGAAAAGTTTCATCAAATTTCGGCTGAGTGGGGTTTTCCAGTCATTGTTCAGACTACCGTGTCTGGTGAAGAAATGAATGTTGTCGGAGTTGGTGATGGCGAAGGCGGTCATTTTGGCCTTGTTGCCATTAAAAAACTCTGGATTACCGCGCTGGGTAAGATTTGGACCGGCGTAACCGTGCATAATCATGGGATGCTGCAGGCAGCAGAAGCGTTCGTGCGGGAGTTTAAGTGGAAAGGCGCCTTTGAGCTGGAATGCATGGTTAATAACAACGACATTCACCTCATCGAAATTAATCCGAGATTTCCTGCGTGGTGTCATTTTGCCACCGGAGTCGGAATTAATCTCCCCGGACGCCTGCTCAAAGCGGCTCTTGGAGAAGAGCCAGAAAGAGACAGTGATTATCCGTCAGGAAAATACTACATTCGTTTTACTGACGATTTTGTTCAGGATATGGAAACCTTTCAGCAGGTAATTATGCAAGGAGAAACTAATAATGAAATATGAAAAACCGGTAATTACCCAGATTCATATCGGTAAAATGAATAAAATGGGGCAAAGTCTGACTAACAAATGTCGAAGTGATATTGACGGAGTAAAAATAGACGACATAATGGATGAATTCGGGTCGCCGGTATTCATCATCTCCGAAAAGGTGCTTAGGAAAAAATATCGCGAAATGAAGCGGGCTTTTACGACCGCTTACCCGAACGTCGAGTTCAGCTGGTCTTATAAAACCAACTATCTTGATGCTGTTTGCGCGACCTTACATCAGGAAGGTGAAACTGCCGAAGTGGTTTCTGATTTTGAATACGAAAAGGCAAGAAGATTGGGTGTGCCTGGCAACAAAATCATTTTTAACGGGCCATATAAACCGTACGCTGCATTAAAAATTGCAGTAAAAGAAGGCGCTCGCATACATATTGATTCTATCGATGAGATTATAGACCTCGAATTAATTGCCAAAGAATTGAATGTGACCATCAATGTTGGAATCAGGCTCAACATGGATACTGGAATTCAGCCAAAATGGTCGAGATTTGGTTTTTGCATCGACACCGATCAGGCCTCGGATACGGTCAAGAGGTTGCTTGAGACTGGTCGACTGCGTTTAACAGGTCTGCATAGCCATATTGGCACTTTTATAATGGCTCCTGACGCTTATGCAGTGCAGGTGAAGAAAATGCTTTCATTTTCGAAGCTGTTAAAAACAAGATTTGGCATAAATATCGATTATATTGATATTGGTGGCGGTTTTCCCTCACAATCGCGGCTTAAGGGTGTGTATCTGCCTCCGAGTGTGGCTATACCATCGATAAACGAATATGCCGAGTCGATTGCCGGCAGCTTATTGGCTGATCTTGATCCAGGATTTTACCCTAAACTCATAATCGAATCGGGGCGGGCAATTGTGGATGAAGCTGGTTTTCTCGCCACGTCAGTGCATGCAATAAAGCGTCTTTCTGATGGTCTGCGGGCTTATGTCATGGATGCCGGTGTTAACCTGCTGTTTACCAATTTCTGGTACAGATATAATATTGAAACAGTCTCTGATTCACAGGGAGTGCTTGAACCATGCGTTTTATACGGGCCACTGTGCATGAATATAGATGTTCTCGACGAACTTTCTTATCTACCTCCCTTGAAGCGCGGAGATCGACTCGTAATTTCTCCTGTTGGAGCTTACAACATGACGCAATGGATGCAGTTTATCAACTATCGCCCGCCAATTGTAATGGTTACCGAACAGGGTGATGTTGAGTTAATCAGAGAAGGCGAGTCTCTTCAGGATATCTGTGCCAGGGAAAGACTGCCAAAGCATCTGAATCTGGAACTTTGATGCAGAAATATCACACATCTGGAATTCAGGATCTTTTGGGCAGTTATGCCGGAATCATGTTCGGCACCGGCATTTGGATTGGCGGGGGACTGCTGTTGCTTACCCTCATCAATCCTAATGTCGGTATTTCAGGGTTTATAACGGTGCTGTCGGCGTATTTGTTTTCTCGACTGCTGGGCAAGTCTGAAGACTTTCTGCATCTGCATTATTACATTTACAATCCTCTTCTGGTAGGGCTTTCTCTGGGTACAGTCTTTAAGATTGGGCCGACCAGTCTATTTTTTTTGATCAATATGGGAATTCTCACATTT
>MFYY01000100.1:4922-28315 GCA_001787855.1 Candidatus Riflebacteria bacterium GWC2_50_8
CCTAAGATTGCCGATTTTGAGTATGCCATTCGTAATTTGCAGCTTTATTGCACACCTGGCTGCTTATCGCTATTCTGGCCTGTTTGTTCGTCATCTTTATATAGCTCCTGTTTTTCCTTATCAGGATGGCTTGCCAGAGGTAGTCGCGGGTTTTTTTACGGCAATGGGAGCTATATATTGCCTGCCAAATGTCGTGACCGGTATCGGGATCTTTGTCATTTTATTTATGTTTTCTCGAATATTGGCATTTCTGGCTATGGTCGGTTATTTGACTGGCATTCTTTCAACCACTGTGCTGACCGATTCTTTCAGTCAGGCTGTCGCGAGCCCAAATTCATTTAACTACATACTTATTGCAACTGCAGTTGGCGGTGTCTTTTTAATTCCCTCTATCAGAAGTTACATTATGGCGATTATAGCAGTTGCTGTTTCAGTGCCTGTTGTAGAGGCCTGTCAGATATTCTGGGAACGCTTTGGCATACCAATTTTTGCTTTGCCGTTTAATCTGATAACACTTACCACAATTTATGCCTTTGGCGTGTCTGGCGCTAAAATTATGGCTGGCTATTATTGGGGCAGTCCGGAGGCGACGCTGGACAATCACATAACAAGCACCAGCCGGTTTCCTGAACATATACGGCCGATCTCTGCCCCATTTGCCGGCACCTGGACGGTGTGGCAGTCGTTTGAGGGCGAATGGACGCACAGAGGGCCATGGAAATACGGGCTAGATTTTATCGTAACCGATGATGATGGCAACAGCTTTGCAGGCAACGGCGAATTTCTAGAAAGTTATTATGCCTTTAGAAAGCCGATTCTTTCACCTGTTACCGGCATAATGATCAGCGTAGTTGACAACGTGCCCGATAATTCGCCTGGAGAAGTGGACGAAGCCAGTAATTGGGGCAACTATGTAGTCATATACGATAGTCGTGGCTTTTATGTGCTTATTGCACATTTTGTGCGGGCCTCCATCGGGCCAAAGGTAGGCGACAAAGTTCAGGCCGGCCAGGTTCTGGGGTTGTGCGGTAATTCCGGTTATTCGCCGCAGCCACATATCCATCTGCAGGCACAATTAGAGCCTAATGTGGGGGCTCCAACCATACCCTTTTCGATTTCATCGTGGATAAATCCGGAAAAGAAATGGTGTTTCAATGGAATTCTTCCCAAAGGCCAGAAAATAACCGGAGTTACAATGCACAGGCCTTTAGCAGAATCACTAGAGCTTTTGATAGGAACAGAACTTTCGTTTGAGTATACACTTAATGGCAAAAAGCAGGATGATGTAAACCTATGGGTTGCCATGGCGGATGATGCAACCAGATATCTTGCTGATGGTAACGGCGCTCTCTATTTTGGCTATCTGGATAATATGTTTTGTGCCTGGCGTCTGGTAGCGCCGCATAATTCGCCGTTGCAATATATTTTTGCCGCTGCGCCAAGAATTCCGTTTAGTCTCGAATCTGGCTTGTGGTGGTCTGATCTGTTACCTCTGGGATTGATCGAATCCTGCTGGAAAAGGGAGTTATTTCGATTTTTGGCCGCATTTGATCATCGTATGTTTCAGGTCGAGGCCACTTACCAGGTCGTAGGTGACAATATTGTCGCGGGCAAGATCTGTTTCGGCAGGCACCGGATATCAACCAGGCTTGAGCTTGATGCTGTCGTTGGGATCAAACAGATTGAATTCATTTCAGAAACAAAAAAAGTTTTTCTCAGGAGAAAAGTTAATGAAAGTCTCTAAATCAATGGTTCTTGTTTATGTTTTATTTGTGATATTTTCGCTGTATAGTCCATCTTTTGCCGAGGAAAAATCGGGAATTATCTCAGAGTTTTATTTAACCAGCCTTAATTATACGGGCTCGCTCAACAAAGATGATGGCTGGACAAGCGTTTTTTATTCCAGCTTCCCGCTTGAAACCGGCAAAATTTTTGAATTTGGCCTTGGGCATGCTGATATTACCT
Source organism: Candidatus Riflebacteria bacterium GWC2_50_8 (assembly GCA_001787855.1). Taxonomy (GTDB): domain Bacteria; phylum Muiribacteriota; class Ozemobacteria; order Ozemobacterales; family Ozemobacteraceae; genus Rifleibacterium. Next base: position 6,888 of record MFYY01000100.1, read on the forward strand.
ATTCAGACGGAACTCCCGATCTGAAGCAGGAAGAGATTACGCTGACCTACAGTGACAGTGGTAACATGCTAAAAAACACAACGACTCGTTTTGGTACACACTTTATTTTGAATAAGGAAGGCGTCGAGAGCGGCGGCAAGGCTATTTTTGTTGACCTGACATGCTATCGCCCTTTTCCTGAAAATTATGGTTTGGAGCTGGCCTTTTCAAATTATGACGGTAATTCTATCGGTAATATTGTGCAGATAGGCCCGCATTATGGAAAATGGCTGGGACATGCTGATAAAAACAATACTTTGTATCTTGAGACCAAGGCGGTTTTTATTAAATCTTTCAGGGGCGTTCGAGTTGACTTGTCAGATGATGTCTGGAGTTCAGTAGAACTTTCTTTATCGGGCAAGATCAATCGTTGGGATCATAAAACAACAATATGGGGTGGTGAACGGGTTTTTATGGTAGACAACGGCGGATTTGTCATGTACAACCTTGCTGATCGCTATATTGGTGGCATACTTGCGACTGTCGGCTATCGGTTTTCTAAGGATTTTCGCTTGGGGATCGGAGCTGCCTGGCAGGAGTATAAAGAAGCAATCAGCAATGAACAGGTCGATTCAACTACTGCCAATCTGGTTTTGACCTGGTATTTTTAGAAAGTTGAGAATAATATGAGAACAATATTTACCTTGCTGTTTATCGCGGCGCTTACTCTGCTTTCATTCCCACTTCTGGCATTCTCACCATCTCAGGTTTTTCAGCAATATAAGCTGGCGGCTACACTTGAACAAAAAGAATCTTATGTTAAAGCCGTCGAGGCTTTGGCGCCGTTGTATCAAGAGCGGCCTGATGATTATACCGTTAATTTAAAATTGGGCTGGTTGTCGTATTTAAACAAGACTTACCGCAATTCGCAGTTCCATTACGAAATGGCCGCCGCCGCCGCGCCGGCAGCAATTGAACCTCTTCTTGGCATGTCTTTGTCTCTTATGGCCCAGGGAAACTGGGCTGACGTTGAACAGCTGATGCACAGGGTCTTAAAGCTTGATTACTATAATTATTATGCCAATTTAAGACTGAGCATAGCCCTCAGAAACCAGAAAAAATACGGCCTGGCAGAGCAGATAGATCGAAGAATGCTGGCAAACCTGCCGGCAAATCTCGATTTTCTTCTCGAACTTGGCGCCAATTTGTTTTATCAGAACAAGCTCGATGCGGCAGAGTCGGTGTTTTCATACATTCTGATTCTTGATTTTACCAACCTCACTGCCCAGGATTTTATAGCCAGACTTAAAAACAAAAACGGCAAGAGGTAGTTTGTAATACCATTCCCAAAATATTCATTCGCACCTGATTGTACTTTTTGAAAATCTATGCCACAATACCTTTATCTTATTCATAGACTCATGTTTCCCATTATGCTGCTAACTCCTGAATCGAGGACTCGTTAGCCGGATCATAAAGCACAGAAGCGCACCAACAGTCAATTTGCTCGATTATCACCTGCGGATTTCTTTCGAGAATTTTGTGAAGCTTTCGCATCGTTGTATCCAAATCTCCAGAGCAGTCTTTCATTGCGTGGGCAAAAATGAAGCACAGATAGATTCTGACAAGAACCCTGTTTTTACGTTGATTGTGAATGCCCGGCAGTCCCAGAAGTTGCTTCAAGCTCCAGAAAACCTGCTCAAGTTGCCAGCGCCTACGTGCGACTCGCCTTATCGTTAAGCTCTTCATGTTGTCATCATTGGTGAAAAAGCGTTTTGTTTCTCCGCCAATGTGCATCAATACGACCAGAACCTCACCACTGTGACAGAGGGCTAGACACGAACGAATTAAATGTGATTGGTGGCGGGGTTACTCTTCTTTTTTAAGCATTCTGGCGCTGTTCAGAACGACAAAGACAGAACCAAGATTGTGCGCGATTGCACCGACTACCGGGGTGATAATGCCGAGCGCCGCCAGACCAATCATGAACAGACTGAAGCTGGTGCCAATAAGGATATTCTGATTGATGGTCGCGTGTGTCAGGGCCGAAAGTCTTAACATTTTTGGCAGATTTAACAGGCTGTCGCTGTTAAGCGTGATGTCAGAATTCTGAATGGCAATGTCAGAACCGCCTCTGGCAATCGCAACGCCAACATCGCTGGCTTTAAGCGCCAGGGCGTCATTGATACCATCGCCAACAAAGAGAACTTTGCAGCCTTCAGCTTTTTTCTGGTTGACAAAATTAAGCTTGTCTTCAGGCAAGCACTGGCTGAGTGTGCCATCAATACCAAGAAATTCGCCAATGCGATCACCAATTTCCTTTTTATCGCCAGTTAACAGATATACGTTTTTGATGCCAAGCTTGCGGCAACTGGCAATCGCTTCATGCATTTCGGGGCGAGGTTTGTCGGCAAAGGTAATTTCACCCAGAAGCTTTTGCTGGTTCGCTATCCAGACTGAAGTACTGCCATTCTGGAGCTGATCCTGTTCGGCATTTATGCCGATTGTCTCGCATATCCAGCTGAGTTTGCCGAGATAAAAGCGTTCTGTGGCGCTTTCGGCAATAACTCCCCGCCCATGCATCTCTTTATGACTGGTTGGAATGGTGATTTTGATTTTGTGCTCGTGCGCATAGTTTCTGATCGCTGTCGAAACCGGGTGCAACGAACCGCTGGCACAGAAAGCCGCGTGTTCAAGCAGTTGCTGTCGGCTGCAGCAGTTTTGGGTCAATATTTCTTCGATTTCCAGCTTTCCATAAGTTACTGTGCCGGTTTTATCGAAGATCAAGGTGTCTACCTCGGCCAGCAATTCAAGAAATGCAGTGTTTTTGATCATTATCCCATGGCGTGATGAGCGCACGAGCGCTGCAATCATCGCTGTCGGACTAGCCAGAATCAAAGCACATGGGCAGCTGATGATCAATATTGCTATTGCTCTGCCGATATCACTGGTTACAAAGAGTGTTGTTGCAGCAACCATTATCACAAAAGGGAAATAAAGACTGACATATTTCTCAACAAGCTTGATAATTGGGGCTTTTGAGCGCTCTGCTTCTTTAAGCAGGCCTACAATTTTGTTGAGCAGTGTATCGCTATTGAGGTGATCGACCCGGATAGTTATTTTTCCGCTCAGATTAACGGTTCCGGCATAAACGGTTGTTCCGGTAAATACTTCAACCGGCACTGATTCGCCGGTTATCGGTGCCTGATTTACCAGTGAGTCACCCTCGCAGACCAGGCCGTCGGCTGGAATTATTTCGCCGGGATAGCAGATAACGAGATCGTCGAGTTTGAGCTCTTCTGGCTCAATCATCGTTTCTATGCCGTCCTGCCTTATTCTGGCGTGCCGGCTGTGCAGCTTCTTAAGGGAAGAAATAGCTTCTTCTATGCCCATAATGCTTTTTTCTTCAAGCAGATGCCCGAATACCATGATGACCGGAATAATAGTGGCAACAATAAAATCGCCTTCGATCATCGAGCCCAATATTGCCAGGCTGACCAGCTGTTCTGTCATAAACCGGCCTTCGCGGTCTAAAACTCCGCGCAGACCGCTGACGAAGATCGGCAGGGCTACAGATATCGCTCCAATAGCTATAATCAGTTGTGAAATCTGGTGTTGCTGAAAGACTATTTCGTAAACAATTCCGGCTACAAGAAAAATGACCGCAAAAATTGAATTGGCGAGCTTAATCTGCAGCAGCCGATTTAAACCTACCGAATGGTTGTAGTCCTTTTCTTCTTTATCCATGGTGCTACATATCTTCGTCGTCATATAAATGTATTGGGGGCAGTGGCAGCGCCTTATTTTTGTCCGCTCCTCCAAGATACAGCTTAACTGCAGCTGCGCCGTCTTTTTCGGAAGGAAATACAAACATGTTCTGGGCACCCATAATAATTGCCTGGTGAGTTTTGTAAATCATGTTTAAGCTGATTTCTTCGGGGTTTTTCAGGTAAGCCTGTAGCAATTCATTGAATTTACCCGCTTCTGCCGTAGCTTCGGCTAATACCGTCTGCTCATAAGACTCGGCTTCACTGATCTTTTCGCTGGCCTTGGCACTGGCTCCCGGTAGCTTTTCTTCTCTGAGGCTTTGCGCTTCATTGATGAAATTGCGGCGGTTAATGTAGGCGGTGTTTACTTCTTCGAAATTCTTCTGCAAAAATACTGGTGGCGCAATTTCTTCGAATTCAAGAGAGAGAAGGGTTAACCCTGATTCGATCTGATTGAGCCTGTTTTGAACATTTTCCTGAACCTGCTGTGATATCTGTTTTTTGTTTTCAGACAGAATCCCGTCAATATTGAACTGGCCTGCGACTTTCACCATTTCGCAAATGGTGAAATCTCTGATAATAGCTTCCATGCCGACAAAGCCGTTGGCCAGATTGAAAATTGCCACAATCGGATCAGTAATCTGATATTTGACCAGTATTTTTGCCTGAAATATATTTTCGTCAGCGCTGATGCAGTAACCTTCTCTGACCGGATCAATGTCTCGATAATCAAGGTCGTTTTCTTTGGTTACTGCAGCCAGCTCAGTGATTCTTACTTCCCTGATCTGTCTAACTGGTATTTTTACGACCTGGTCGACTGGTTTGGGAAATGCCCAGATCCAGCCTGGCTGGTGAACCTGATCGATGCGGTTGCTGCCAACCAGGCGCCCCAGCCGCAAAACCATGCCAACTTCATCGGGCTTTACCAGCGTGATACCTGACATACAGTATAAGGCAAAGACAATGCCCATCATGACTTTCAGAAGCATCATGAAATCATTGACTGTTCTTATGAGTGGTGTTGGTTTGTCAGTTGCTTTTGTCATCTGTTTTTATCGGTTCATGCAGCACGTTGAACGGATACTGATCGCTGCGCATGATAAATGTCGCATTTTGATTGATCATTTTTTCCAGAGCTTCCAGGGACCGTGTGAATTTGTAGAATTCGCGACCTTTTTTATAGGTTTCTGCGTAGATCTCAGCGACTTGTCGATCCGCTTTTCCAGTAATTTCAGCTGCCTTTTTTACCGCCTCGGCATTGATTCTGGCAATTTCAAGGTCTGCCTCAGACACAATGATTGAAGCTTTCATGCGCCCTTCGGCCCGGTATTTTGCCGCATATTGTCCCCGCTCTGCGCGCATCTGGCTGAGAATAGCCTTGACATTATTTTCCGGGTAAGCAAGGCGTTTGATCCCGAGGCTGGTAATTTCAACGCCAAAACTTTCACGCGCTCTCTGACTTACGGCCTCAAGAATTCGGCTCTCGATCTCAGCAAGCTTAAGCAGTGAAGGATCTGTTGAAACCAGGTTTGACAGATTATAATTGCCCATTACATTGTTTTTTGAACTGGACACCAGCCCTTCGATCTTATCTTCGGCGTTGGGAATGGTTCCAACCGCCTGCAGAAAGGTTAGAGGATCTGCTATGCGGTAAACGATATAAGTCAGCAGAATAACTGCTTTCTTGTCCCGGGTCAGAGTTTGGGTGAACCTGGTGTTATAGATTCGGCTTCTGGCATCGAAAAGATAGTAGTTGTCAATTGGCCATGGCCACTTGAGATGGGCTCCCGGCATCTCGATAATCCTGGTGGGATTGCCAAAATGTGCGATGACAGCTTTGTGCCCCTCTGGCAGCGGAAGGATGACGGCTTTAAATGCAATCAGTCCGAGAAGTAGCAGGGCAAGCGTAAGTCTTAGCCCAAATTTCATAGATTTACCTTTCCTGACTGCTGATGTCGAGGAAGATGTTGTCTTCTTTTCGCATCAGCGAGCTGTCAATTATATAGAGGTTTTTACCGGTGAGTACCTTTTGCAGGTTTTCACAGCGAAGTCTGAATTTTGTCAGTTCTGGATCATACTCGTAGCCAAGAATGCGACTGGCCAGAGCATTGGCTTCGCCTGCTGCTTTGGCCGTTTCGTTGAGAGAATAGCTTTCTGCTTCGAGCTCTTTTCCCTTTGCCAGAGCCTTGTTCATGGAAATATTATAGAATACTTCGGTGTTGGCCCTGAGGACAAAGGTCAGTTTATCTATCTGCGCACTGATGACATCTTCAAAATTTACAGCGACTTCAAGAGGTGGGTGCATTGCCAGAAACACCACTTCGACAATATCGATGCCAAGGTTCATTTTATCAGTAGCAGCCTGAAGCTTGGTTTTAATCAGCATGGAAAGTTTGTCGCGGTCTCTGGCAATGATGTCGTCAAATTTGGCCGAAACGGTCTCCTGGGTTATCAGCTTATATGCTGTCGCACTGATGAATTCTTCAGGGTTTTGCAGATTTTTTGAGTAGTTGTAAAGATTTTTGATGCGGTACATTATCTGGCAGTCGATTGCAATGATTTCCACGCCGTCGCCGACAATCAGGTCAAAGTATTTCAGCGCGTGCGCTTTGGTCCAGATCATGTGGCGCTGGTTCGGGTCTGGTTCGAAGCCAATATTGATAGTTCTGATACGGCAGGCATCCAGCATTTGGACATCAGCCAAAGGCCATGGCAGTTTAAAGTAGAAGCCGGGCCCGGATGCTGACGCTTCGGTAAATCTGCCAAAGCGTGTGAAAATCGCCTGCTGCTCGGGGCCAATAATCACCAGGGTCGACAGCAACCAGAGCATAACTATCGAGACGATGCAGACCGGTTCAAATATTCGCATGCAGAAGGCTGCTATTTCAGATTTTGAGAGATCTATTCCTGCTATCGTTTCGATGCTTTTCAGCAGACTTGCTTTAAGCGAATTTTCAGCCGCTACGAAACTTACAAAAAATGGCACGGGCAGCAGGTCAGGAGCAGCTTTCCCTCGCGCCAACAGCGATAAATTGCGTAAGAAGCACACCAGAAATTCAGCGCTGACAAGTGCCAGCCAGAGATACCCGGCGCAAAGGCCATAGTCAACGAGGGCAATAATCAATTCAGATTCATCTCCGATGAACAGTGTCGAGATGAAAAACAGGGCAAAAACCAGCAGATGATAGAAGGAAAAATAGCCGATTGCTCTATACCACTGCAGATGCTGCTGTTCTTCGCCACTCTGGATATGGCGCATGGCAAATATCGCATAAAACATCATGCCCAGCGAAAACCCGAGGCAGGCTATCTGGTGTGATACTGGTTCGTAAGCGCTGAGGTATTGACCTTGAGCCAGCAGGTAGAACTGCCAGAGGATTGCCAGACTGCCTGCCGCCGCCAGCAGATTAACCAGAATTTTAAGAAGCAACCGGGCGCGCTCATGGCCGGTTTGGCTGCCAGAGCGATTAAGGTAACGCATTGCTCGAATGTCAGAGCAGTTAATGGCGCGATTCAGCTTGTTGAATAGCAACTTCAGGCAAATCAGTGCCAGAAAAACAGTAAAGCTGATCAGCTTGTTAAGACCGGCATAGAATGCTATGCCGCTTATGAGTAATAATCCGAAAGTAATCCTGTTGAGTAATTGCATTTATAGTATGTGCAGGGCCTATTTTCAGCATGGTATCACGATGTATTGTTTGTTTGCAAAGGTTTTGTGTGAGCTTCGGCAGCGCAAGTGCTTACCTGCTTAACATCTCAGAAAAAATACTGGCAGCGCAGTTCTACGCGTTCTGAACTGAGCTTCTGGCCGTATTCGCTGTTGCGATTGCCCATATTGGTGGTCAGGTGCAGGGTTGAAGATGTAATCAGTCATGCCGGTATAAGACAGTTCTACGGTGTTTGAGTGGCTTTTGTCAGCCAGGTTCATCACCAAAGAGGGCGCCCTGTTCTTATCCAGATGACTATTTTGTAGCGGACTTCTGGGAAAAATAGTAAACATCGCCATTGCGATGAGTGGCGGTAATAAGCTCTGAGCGCATCAGCATGCCGATATATTTTGCAACTTCGTTCAGGTGCATGCCGAAAACTTCAGCGATCTGGCCGGCGGTGCAGGGGCGCCTTTGCAGCATTTCAAGAATGGCTTCCTTGCTGACCTTTATTTCGCCGGTATCTGAAGCGCGATACTCGGCGATGATTTCGGCGGCAGGATTAAACAGGCCGGCAAGGTCGCTCATGGCAGCCTGGGGAACCGCATGGGCAAAGTCTTCAGCCGGTGGCCGAACGCAGGTATTCAACTGAACGCGGTCAGGTCTGATCTGTCTGGTAAATGCTGAAATTTTTTCGACATCGCTTCTGCTGGCGTTAATGCCTTCAAGCATAAAGACTTCGAGCCACAGGCGCCCCTTGAATTCTTCTCTGAACTTTGTTTCGCCCTCAATCAGCTGTTCAAAGCGATATCCCGCCGCCGGGCGGTTTACCCTTTCGAAAGATTGCTGATCCCAGGCGCTCAATGAAATCTTTACGATATCAGCTCGGGCGGCAGCTTTTCTTACTTCGGGCAGGTAGAGCATGCTGCCGTTGGTAAGGATTGCGACCGGTGTCTTTGTATGTGCTTTGACAAAGCTGAGTATTTCGCCAAACCCGGCATGCAGGGTCGGCTCGCCTGAACCAGCAAGCGTTATCTGATCAGCCTTGCCGTCGTTTTCCAGCCAATGCCTGATTTCGGCTATCGTTTCATCGACGGCAACGTAGTTTTCGCGCTTGCACGTGTGATTGGTTGTTCTGCCCAGTTGGCAGAAGACGCAGTCATAGCTGCAGGTTTTGAAAGGCGTAAGGTCGATACCGAGTGACCGCCCGAAGCGCCTTGACGGCACTGGCCCGAACAGGTGTTTATATGATCTGGTCATGACAGTTGCTTGTTTTTCTCAACCGGTCTGGCGGTTAATACCGATATTTTATCACTATCTGCCTTGTTCTCCAGGTAAAGCTTGCGGCCGATCAGTGGCACGAGAGTTGTGATAATAAGTCCCGCAATTGCCATCCAGTTGTTGATGATCATCTGTATAATAAACCCTGAGACTCCTGAGCCTGGGCGGCAGTAAATCCCTCGCATCCGACCGCTTCCTGCCCCTGCACCAGCAGGGCCGGTTCCATCACGACGTGGCATATTGTTCCTCCTTATGAGTCATAACGTCTGGCTTGATGCTGTCGATGAACTGAACGCGCATTCTTTATGCCGGGCAGCATGTTTTTCCAGACAGATTACATCTTTTTCAGGGCATCTTCTGCCGCCATTACGATCGGGTTGGCGGCCGGATAGAAAGTCTGCCAGGGCTGGGCAGAATAGCTCAACTCCGCGAGATCCGACAGGTGCATTTTGTGTTGCAGAGCCAGACTGATAACATCGATTCGTTCGGCAACTGCTTCCGGGCCGATAATCTGGCCGCCGAGCAGTCTGCCGGTTCTGGCGTAAGCCACCAGTTTTACCTGAACTTTTTTAGCGCCCGGCATTATCGGAAAGCGCGAAGTTGTCTGGCCAAAGCCGCAGACAGTCGAGAAACCACGCACTTTTGCAAAGCTTTCAGTATAGCCGGTTCCGCCGACACGTAAGTCGCCAACGCAGGTTGCAGCCCCATTAACGAAGCCTTTATAGGTTGCGTCTTTGCCGAGCAGGTTGCGGGCAGCAACCTTCGCCATAGGTACTGCGTTTGTTGCCAGTTTTCCGCCGAGCGGCTGACCGTCTATGGCGCTGATAAAATGCACGCAGTCGCCAGCTGCGTAGACATCCGGAACATTTGTCTGCATGCGGTCGTTGACGACTATCCCATCTTTGACGATTTCGAGATCGGTGCCGCGGAAAAGCTCTAACTCGGGCTTGACGCCGGCTGAGACAATTACAAAATCTTTGCCGGCATTGAGTTGGATACTGCTGCCGTTGCCAAGAATAACCTCGCTGACCGCGTCCTTACCGGCAAACTCCTGAAGTGCGGCTGAACCCTGCCATTTGATACCACTGGCTGTCAACTTTTCGGCAATGGTTTCGCCGAATTCAGTATCGAGCATGGTTGACAAGGGGTGTGCGGCCATGTCGATAAGATGGGTTTCGATACCGAGTGCCAGCATCGCCTGCGCCTGCTCAATACCGATAGCGCCGGCACCGATTACCACTACTTTTGCCGCCCTGCCGGCGGCGGCTTTGATGACGTCGGTATCTTTTGCCGTTTTCACAGTAAAAATGTTCTTGAGATCATGGCCGGGAACCGGCGGCACAAAGGGAACTGCGCCGGTCGCAATGATCAGCTTGCCATATTCGATCTGCTGTCCGTCAGAAAGCGTAACCAGGTGCGCCGAAAAGTCTACCTTGCTGGCTGCTATTTTGAGCAGTTGCGCGCCGGTTTCAGTGATGAGTTCGTCTTTCTTTGCAATCGCTGCCGGTTCGATCAACCCTTCGATTACGTAGGGTATGGCGCAGTATATGACCGAGAAATCTTCTGGCCTGAGAACTGTGACCGAAGCCTCGGGTTTACTCATGCGCAGCATTCGGCATGCCTGAATGCCTACCGGTCCGCCACCTATAATCAGATAGTCAGCTTTTTGGATATTCATAAATTTCTCCGTTGATAAATGTTACAGTCGGCCTGTCGTTCGGCTGAAACCTGCGATGTACGAGGTCGTAGTAAGTCCGGACAGAACTTGCGAACTCAGGCATGGCAACATTTATCTCTACCTGCATGATAAAATATCACCAGCTGAATGAGCAAGCTTATTTTTGGCTTATGCCAGATATGGCAACGGGAGTTGCCATATCTGGGCGGAATTACATTGCCTTAGCCTTGGGCGCTTTGTTGGCCTCTTTGGGCTCGAGATAGGCGCTGAGCTCTTTAAACCCGCCTTTTAGCACGCTGACGTTATTGAATCCGATATCTCTTAATGCCATCAGAACGGCTGCCGACCTCATACCGGAAGAGCAGACAAGGATAATTTGTTTATCTGTCGGCAATTTTTTCAGACTTTCCTGTTTGAAAAGTTCGTCTACCGGAATCTTCATGCTGTCTGGCAGGCTTAGCGTAAAGATGGCAGTTTCTGCCGGAGTTCTGATGTCAATGGCGAAGAAACTTTTGCCTGACTTATACTCTTCAATAAAGGCTTCTGGGGAAATAATGTGTAACGCTTTACCAACCTCTTCGCCTTTGATATTGTCGAACATTTTTTCATATTTTCGGGCTATAGAAGAGTCGTAGGCGAATGAACAGGTTGTGATTGTCGCAAAAGAGAGAACGATGAGCAGTTTGAGAAGTTTTGTCATTTTTTTACAGATTCCTTGAACTTAAGAATTATTAGAAAGTGTTTAAACGGCAGGAACAGTTTGTCTTTCAGGTGACCCTGGAAACAGACTGAAAACCTTGCTGTATGCTGCCGGCAAGAAGAACAGAACCAGCAGCAGCGAATAGAGCAGACCTCCGATAACCGCTATTGCCATTGTCACCAGCATATCCCCCCCTTCTCCAAGATTCAGTGCGAGCGGAACCAGGCCGAGCACTGTGGTGAGCTGTGTCATCAAAATTGGTCGAATGCGGGTTGGGGCTGCCATGGATATTGCCTCTTCCGGGCTCATGCCTTTGGCGCGTTGTTCTTCAGCCATCGACAGCAAAACGACGCCCTGCGAAATTACGCCCCCCATCATTACCAGAATGCCGATCTGCACTGTTACGCCAACCACATGGCCGGTCAAAAACAGCGCAATTATCGCGCCTGGCAGGGTCAAGGGCACGTTGAGAAGAATCAAGAAGGGTAGAATGAATGACTCGAACTGAATCGCGAGAACCGTGTAGGCAAATACAAAGGCAAATCCCAGAATCAGGCCCATGACCCGGCGCCCCTCGGCCATAAAACGCGCTTCGCCACCCATTGAAAAGGTCACTCCGGGAGGTCGGGGAAGTTCCGTCGCCGCTTTTTCTGCGCGTTCAAGAGCTTCGCCGGTACTTATGCCGCTTGCGTCAGCGCGAACGATTACGCGCATAATCTGGTCTTCGCGGGAAATCTCGACTGGGCCGACCGCGCGCCGTACCTCGGCAACATCGCGAACAAAGATTGGTTCGTCATTTCTGGTGTCGAGAAGAAGATTTTCGAGGTCAGATTTACTGTTGAGGGTTATCTCGGGCACCATGACACGAATCGGGTAGTAGTCATTGCCAACCGCGAACTGGGTGCTGACTATGCCCTGCACCATCGAACGCAGTGTGTTGGCGACCTGCTGAACATTCAGTCCGTATGCCGATATTTTTGCGCGGTCGATATAGATGCGGTATTCCGGTTTGGTCATATCCATCGACAGGTTAACCCCTGACAAACCGGGAGTCTGGCGCATTTTCCCCGCCAGTTTTTCGGCGAATTCATAGATAGTTATGCCGTCGGGGCCTTTAACATTTACTTCGATGTCCTGCTCGCCGACTTTGCGCAGGCCTTTGAGCGGCATCGCTTTGACCGGCATCTTTACACCAGGAACCATCGCCATGATTTTTCCCACTACCGGCCTGATCTTTTCAATAAAGGCGGTGGTCGAAATGTTGCGCTTTGATCGAGGCACCAGCTGAATATTGAGATTGCCTTCATGGCCGACTTCAAGAGTGTACAAGCCAAAGACTCGACCGCCAGACAGGCGGAACATGCTTTCGATTTCCGGCATTCCTGACAGCTTTTCTTCGACCAGGCCGAGCACGCGCTCGACCTCTTCAACCGAAGTGCCGCTGGGGCTGACAAGTTTTACCATTACCCGGCCGTCATCGAGTTTGGGCAAAAATTCGCTGCCAAGATTCAGATAAAGAGCGATACTGCTGGCCAGCAGCACGAATGCAGCAATCATGATGGAAGTTCTGAATTTCAGACCGATGGCGAGCAGGTTTCGATAGATGATGATGCCTGCATCAACCAGGCCATTGAATATTCTGACAATAAAATTGCCTCTGGCATCAGCACTCTCATGGCGCAGAAGCCTGTCGGCGAGCAGCGGAGTCAGGGTAACCGCAACTAACAGAGAGATAACTACTATGCCGCCGACAATCAGAATAAGTTCTTTGAAGAGCAGGGCCGCCATGCCGGGTACGAATACGAACGGCAGAAAGATAGCGAGGAAGGTAAAAGTCGAAGTCAAAATCGCTGAACCAACTTCTTCGGTGCCTTTGGCAGCAAAATCTTTGTCGCCATTGGCTTTGAGACGGGTAATGTTTTCGAGCACAACAATTGAGTTGTCGAGAATTACGCCCAGGGCGACAACCAGCCCGCCAAGCGAAAACACGTTGATCGAGAACCCGGCCGCCTTCATGAAAGCGAAGTTGACGATCAGCGTGACCGGCAGGGCAGCTGCCATGACCAGCACGTGTCGCCATTTGCCGAGAAAGAGATAGACCACCAGAATAACGAGAAGCGCTGCCAGAATGGCCGAATCTCTGACGCTGCTTACCGCGCCAATAACGTAGGTGCTCTCGTCTTCTACATATGCGAATTCTACGCCTTCAGGAAGATCTTTTTTGAGTTCTTCCATGCGCTTTTTGAGGGCAGTTGCGACACTGACCGCATTTGCCGCATATTGTTTGAGAACCTTGAGTTCGACGCATGGCTGGCCGTTGTATCTCGTGTTGATGCGCATCTCTTTGTTGGCGTCTGAGATTGTTGCGACATCTTTCAGGTAAACTTCCTGATCGTTCTGGCCGCGTGCTACAACGATGTTTTCGATTTCGGCCAGGCTTTCAAATTCGCCCATCGTGCGGGCGATAATCTCGCGTGATTCAACGGTAACCCTGCCGGCAAAGGTTTCGAGATTCTCTTCCTGCAATATTCTGGAAATTTTGATCGGTGATACCTTATAAGCCTGCAAGCGCTTGGGATCAAGGTGCACGCGTATTTCGCGTTCGAGCCCGCCAACAACTTCGGCGCCAGCGCAGCCCTCAACCGAGGTCAGCCGGTCTACCAGCCAGTTGTCGACCCAGTCGCGCAGAAACACCAGGTCATGCTTCTGTGAATACAGCATGATTTCGATAACCGGTAGCTGAGAAGGATCTGCCTTAATTACTACCGGCGGTTCCATTGTCGGTGGCAGATTCTTGTTTACGCGACCCATAGCCGCTACGACATCCTGAAAAGCCGTTTCAACGCTCAGGCCGTAAGTGAAGTTTATCAGCAGAGTGTACATGCCTTCGATGCTTGATGATTCAAGATAATCAAGACCATCTACCGTTGCGATGACTTCTTCAAGAGGATCAGCGACGTTCGCTTCAATATCGTCTGCGGTAGCGCCGCGCCACCAGGCGTGAATCTTAACCATCGGGTAGGTAATACTCGGCAGATAGTTAACATTAAGCAGCGTAAGGCTGAACAAACCAGTTATCAGCAGTGCAATAACCAGCACTGTGACCGCTACCGGTTTTTTTAAGGACAGGTCGGTGATTTTCATCTGATAACACCTGCCTGTGCATCGTTATCTGCTGGTTTGGGTTTGTCGCCGGCAGCATCAGCAATTATTGCAACTTCCATTTTGTCTTTGAGGCTGCGACTGCCTTCGGTAACCACCTGTTCGCCGCCTTTGAGACCTTCAACTACCTGTATCTGTCGTTGCTGCTCGATACCGGTAACAACTATTTTGCGCTCAGCTTTGCCGTCAACGACAACAAAGACAATCTTTTCGCCGCGCGGTGTCGAAAGAACTGCTTCATCCGGAACGATAACGGTGTTTGTTTCGGTTCGCAGTTTCGCGCTGACCCTTGCAAACATGCCAGGCAGAAGTTCAGTCGAATCTGTCGGCTCAATGCTCGCCTCAATCGATCTGGTTCTTGTCGTCTTTTCAAGATCGGCAAATACTCTTTTAACCACTGCCGGAAAGGTTTGTCCCGGGTAGGCATCGAGTTTTATTTCTATCTGTTGACCAATTGTCACTCTGGCGGCATAAATTTCTGGAACGGCAAAACGCACAACCAGAGAGTTTGGGTCGATCAGATCAATGAGTGGCGCTCTTGGTGTCGCCAGGTCACCAGTCCTGGCGTAGGTCTTAGTGACAATGCCTGAAAAAGGAGCAAGCAGCAGGCACTCTTCATATTTTGCCCGCGCCATCGCTGCTTTTGCCTCTGCTTCGTCGACCAGTGCTTTTTGTACGGCAATCTCCGTTTTGGTTGGGCCTGCTTTAAGCATTGCCAGCCGCTCTTTTGCTGCAGCAAGATCGGTTTTTGCCTTTACAAAGTTGACTCGCGACTTCTCTTCCATTTCGGCCGGCAGGGCGCCTGAATTCACCAGAGAAGTTATTCGCTCATGATCCTTTTCAGCGAATAACAGAGCGTCTTCGCGTTGATTTGTCAATTCTCTGGCCTGAGAAATTTCTTCGCGTCGCGTACCTGCTACCAGATCTGCAAGTTTTGCTTTGGCAACAGCCAGAGCGGAATTGGCAACCATCATTTCCTGCATATAGAGCGGGCGGTCGATTTCGACCAGTTTTTCGCCCCTCTCGACCCGATCACCTTCTCGCCAGGGGCAGAAAATAACCGGCCCTTCGGCGGTTGATCTGACCGTTACCGAATTGTCGGCAACCAGGCTTCCGGTAGTTGTGAACTCTTCGGTAATCGAAGAAAGCGCGGCTTCAACGACTCTGACGGCTGCCGCCTTGCTCTTCGCCGCTGCGATTTGCCCGATGACAACCGGACAGTTGTTCCAGAAAGGCATTAACAATATAGCGGTCATTGCGATAATTTTTTTCATTGTCTGACTCCTGTGGCCATACTGAATGCGGCCAGTGCAATTTTGAACTCGGCTTTAGCCCTGTAATGTGTGGTTTGTGTGTCAAGCAGCGCGTTCTGGGCATCGAGTACGTCAAGAATAGAGCCCTTGCCGAGCTCATACTTTTCGCGCTCAATGCGAAATGATTCGTTGGCCTGCTCTACGGCTTTCTCTGAAACTTCTTCGCGGGCGGCTGCCGACTTGAGATTGGAAATGGCGGTTTCGACATCAAGCCGAATTTTTAATGCAAGCTTGCGCAGCGACTCTTTCTGGGCCAGCATCAGAGCATTTTCCCGGCGAATGCCGGCGCTGATCTGGCCACCGTCAAAGATCGGCATGCTGGCCATCAGGTAGACTTCGCCGACTTCTTCTGACCCGAGATTCCTGCTTCCTGGCCAGCGGTTGCCGTAAGAGGCCCGCAAAGAAACCTCTGGCTGGCGTTCGGACCTGGCAGCCTGAAAGGTTTTTTCCTGGGCGTCAAGTTTGAGTTTGAGTGCCTGGTAGTCTTCACGGTTTGCCAGAGCCAGGTCATAGGCACCGGCATTATTCTCCGGCATGCCTGAAATCTCAAGGTCGCCGGCAATCTCTATTTTGCCGGCGAGATTCATGTCGCCCATCAGGTTTACCAGCTGGCAGTAAAGTACGCCAAGGTTGCTTTCATCTTTGATCAAGCGCTGCTGCAGCTCGGCAATTCTGACTTCGGTTCGCAGCAGATCAACTTTGGCGGCCTTTTTTGCAACAAATAGTTCGTGAACGCGCTTTCGGTGCTCAAGCAGGGTCTGATGCGAGAATCTCAAAGACTCAATAACCTTGTTCTGGCCAAGAATAGTATAAAAGACGGTAGTCACCAGATATGAAAGCTCATCTTTTGTGAATTCAAGAGCCTGTCTCTGCGCACCTGCCCGCAACTTCGCTGCCTGTGCCCTTTTTTCAAGGCGTTTGCCGGTATAGAGTGGGTAGCTGAGGCTAAGATCGGTCGAGAAAATATCATGCTCGAAAGGCAGTGGATCGCCGACTCTTCTTGCCTTGATAATCGACTGAGGATCAACAGAATGCAGATAACCGCCGCTTAACTTAAGTGCCGGCTGCAGTTTGCTGCGCGCTATGGCTGAATCAGCCTCTGATGCTTCGCTTTCCCATGATTTCTGGCCGATGTCAGGGTTGCCCTGCATGGCGATGCCAAGACACTTCTCGAGCGTGTAAGAAGGAGTGGCGAGTTGTTCGCCACCGCCGATCCCGAAATCGGCGGCACTGGCCAGTTCTGCCGAAAAGCTGAGCAATATTGATATGATGATAAAAAAGAATGATCGTGTGTTAACCATAGTGATTTCCTGAGTGTGACTTTTAGTCTCTTGACAACGAACACATGCCGGTAGAGCAGCCTGAAGCAGTCTCTTTCTTGTTGCTGGCAAATGTGCAGAACTGTTTTTCCAGGCCTTCGGCCCCGCATTTTGGGCACTTTGGTGCCGCTTCTGAAATTGTTCTGGCGAAATGGTCGAACATGTGTGAGCATTTTGGACATTTGTAGACATAAACTGGCATAGGATTTACCTCCTGAAATTTTACAAACCTAGTGTTCTGGCATATCTGTCAAGACATTCGCCGCAATCGCGGGCATGCTGCTCTGAAGAAATGAACTCTTTGAACTCGTTGATCGGGCCTGACTGGCTCCGCCATTTGTCTTTGAAAAATGTCATAAAACAGACAAATCTGCGCAAAACAGCGGGCTCCATGCAATGTTCCATCGAATCAGCGGTTGTGTCCGCCTGTTCCGGGGAAAGCAGCATGATGTTTGTCAAAAAATCCCTGATTGCAGTTTTGCGCAGACATAACTGTTTTGCTCGTTTCATGCCTTCATCGGTCAACGTGATCGGGGCGTAAGGCTCATAATTTATAAGTTTTTTGCCAGAGAGAAATTTTAAAGCCGCAGTAACGGTAGACTTGGCAACCTGCTGCATCTCGACGATGTCTTTTGAGCGCGCAACTTTCTTGCTTTTTTCAAGATTGTAAATGGTTACCAGGTAGTCTTCTGCAGTTGTTGAAAGCTGTTTAATCATAATCGCACCTTTAAAAGTTTTATTGCTAGAATAAAGTTCTATTAATAAAACTTTAGCGTTTTTGGGGCGAAATGTCAACTGCTTTGTATTACAAAATAACTCCGGTTGCTGATGCAGAAAATCGAATGTTTGGTGGTAATGGCTGCTCTAAGCGATGAAATTGACCAGGGCTATACTGACAAAATGAGAACCGACGCCGGAAAGGAGTTTCCCGGCGTCGGTATGGAAGATTATGTCAGCTGATTATAGCTTATGGCTCAAGATCAGAGGCTTTTATAAACAAACCACCAGTCGTAGCTGTTCTTTTCGCCTTTGCGCTTCATGGCTGTCTCCATGTCTTTGGCTGATGGTATGATAACCCTGTCTTTAAGTAGCTTATGACAGCTGTAACAAACAAGATCTGGCGGCAGCCAGACAATGGCCGTGGCATTTGCTGCCGGCTTATACCATGGTGTTGGCGAAGCGCAGATGCTTTTTGAGCAGGCGTGTGCCACCACCCTCGGAAATGATAACTTTAACCTGGTCAGGATCTTTTACATAAGACCCGCTGAGCTGGGTTACCCTCGTGCCGACGAAGGCTTCCGGGCACATTGGCGTTGATGGGCCAAGAATCAGCGCCGCGCGGTTGCGTTTTAGCGCGGCAAGCAGGCTGTCGCAGGTGCCGTTGATGATCGTGGTTGCAGTAATGATAGCGATATCACACTCGGCAAGGGCATTGAAGCCCTGCTCTGGCGACAGTACATCTGGTTTTTCCGGGTCGAGTTCGACTACCTCAAAACGGCAGCCGGTAGCTTTTATTGATGGGACTACTGGCGCAAAATAACCAATCATGACGACATGGTCACTGCTCTGAATTTTGAGCAGCGATGCAGCTTCACCTTCGGTAAATAGACGCTCTTTTCGCGCATTCAGCGCGTTAAAAACCGCAAGCCCGGCGGTGCGCTCAAGCGGGTTGTCGCTGTTCAGCCAGCCCAGAATTTCGTCTGCCGCCCGCCCGGCAATTTGCCCGGCAGCTTCGAGATGTGTACACGAACACGTCTTTTGATCAGGTGTCCAGGCAACGCCCATGCGCCCGTCGCTGAGTTCGGCACAGCTGTAGCCAAGCCCGAAGCGCAGTTCTTTTACCTTCTGCCCGGTTGCCCATGGCGTTGCACAATCAATAAGTTTCTGATGAATTCCCATTTTTCTCTCCTTGATCAAGACAAATTCCAGGCGAAATGCCGTTCTATACTAACGAAGCGCATAGTTAATCTGCATCTCAATGCGACTGGCGCTATTCCAGTCTTCGGGGGGCCTCTCGAATCTTTGCGAAGCTACGAGCTTGAGCGCTGCGTCAGCGAGTTCATGTGGTGATCTGCTGGTGATAGCTGCTCCTACCGCTTTCCCTTCGCTGTTTATGGAAAAGGCAACAGCAACTTTGCCGCTGATTCCGCGTCTGCGTGCGCTGGCCGGATATTTTTTATTTTTTTCCAGCTGCCGGTAGACCTTTTGCAGATAGCTGCTGAAGTCTTTTGGCCTGGCTGGGACTGCTGCTGTTTCGGTGTTTTTGGCAGAAGTTTGCGCTTTTGCAGCTTTTGGCGTCAGCGGTGCAGGTTTAATTTCTGACGGTTGCGCTATTGTGGCTGCCGGGATGGTTTCAGCAATGACTGGAGGCGTCGTTTGCTGCGGTCTGCTGTCAGGTTTTCGAACCTTAGGCACTGGCTTTGCAACTGGCCTGGGCTTAACCGGCTCTGTTTTTGGCTTTACCACCTCGGTCGGCGTTTTGGCCGGCTCGGGTATTATCGGTTTCGTTTCAATAACCGGTTCTGGTTCTACTATTGCCTGTTCAATAATTGCTTCTGGTATTATTGCCGGTTCGGGCTCAGCGGCCGCCGGTTCTATGACAGGAATAATCGCTGGTTCAACTGGTTGTGGTGTGGCTGCTGTCTGCGAAAGACTGATCAGTCGGAGCACCGGTGGCTTCATGTCATCGAATGAACTGCATATTCCCCACAAAAAACTGGCAAGAACTATCTGCAGAAGCAGTCCAGCCGCAATTGACAGTGGCCAGAGCATGGTGTCTCTTAACTGCAGAATTTTTGCGGTCATCGCTCTGGTTCTTTCGCAGATGCGGCCTTTTCGGGAATGCCGCCAAAGGCGACGCTGCCAACTCCTGCCAGGCGCAGCCTGTCGAGCATTTCGATGGCAACTCCGGCAGGTGCCCGGTGATGTGCGATTACGACAAAACTGCTGTCGGTGGCGATGCCAGACAATCGTTTTGCAAAAACACTTTTCCATTCAGCCGGCAGGCTTTCGTTGTTCCAGGTTATTTCGCCAGATTCGCTGATCTCAAGACGTTGCGCCGTACTGGTGATGTTCTGAACTTCTGATTCAAGGCGTGGCAGATCTACGGGGACCTGTACCACAAAACTCTGAGTCAGAATATAAAAGATAAGCAGCGTAAAAATTATATCTGAGCAGGTGGTCAGATCAAGCGCAAAAGCTTCACGGTTATTTTTCCGACTGAGGCGCATCAGCTGCTCCTGTCTTAATTCCATCAACCGGCGTGGTTTTTTCGAGTTCGTTGATAACCAGCAGTTCCAGATGGCGCAGGTGCCGGCGTGAAAGTGCTTCGATACAATAAGTGAGGCCCCAGGCGATGATTGCCAGAATCAGGCCGTACACTGTGGTGAAGAGCGCTTCATGAATGCCGCCGGCGAGATCGGCTGGAGTGACGGCGCCAAGCTTGGCAACAGTATTGAAAACTCTGACCATGCCGGTGACCGTGCCGAGAAATCCCATGAGAGTGCTTATCTGGGCGAGAAAGCGCATGGCCGGCACCCTGCGGGTCAAACAGTCTTCCATGCGTGAAAAGCACAGTTCAATTGATTCAAGAATGGTAAGCCCGGCGAACCCGGTCTGATGGCGCGCCAGTGCAATGGCCTTTTTTGCCCACATCGGCGCTCCGGCGCATGAATAGAGGTCAGACTTTAGTGTCCACATGGTAAGCCAGACGATCTGGTAGATTCCCAGCACGAAAATCAATATGCCTACGCCGGTTAAAGGGTACATTACCGGCCCGCCGGCATCGATAAAAGCAATGAAATTGTTCAGCATAAAGTTGTTGTCTCTCCGCGAACTGATCGATCCAGTCAATACTTAGCGCTACTTTGCAAACTACCTCTGATGGTAAACCTGATCTTTGCTGCTGTCAATTAAATTGCTTATTTGTCAGCATGTTTCTTTGTAGCTTTATGGCTTTTAAACAAGCTTCTGCCAGCCCGATACTCTTTTGATTTTTCGCATATGCCAAAAAACGGTTGCGTGTAACGGCAAAAAGAATTACTTTTAACTACCAGGCGTAATATTTTTCTCAGGAGGAGCCATGTCGTTAATTCTAGAAGCCGCCAAGGCCACTATTCCAGCTGAATTTTATGGTCTGCCACTGCAGAAGGTCGCTACTTTTGCGTTTGTAACTACGGTTAAGACAAAGCGCCTCGGGATGAGCATGACTCTCAGCGATGACCGGGTTTTTGAATACAAGGTGCATCTGCCGGTTTCACATATGGGTGAGATCGAGACTCTCGGACTGAAAGATGTGCTGGCCTGGACAGATTCGTTACAGGGAATCGAGCGCTCATTCGCCATCGCTGCCATCAATAGTGCGTTGCCGCTGGACGGCAAAAAATACTTTGCCGGGAATGCTCTTGAGCTTGCCGCTCAGCTTGGAGTTGGCAAAAGAGTGGCAATGGTAGGGCATTTTCCGCATACCGATAAAATCAGAGAAGTGGCTTCGACTTTTCATATCATCGAAAAGCGCCCGCAGGAAGGCGATCTAAATGCCGGCGAAGCAGTTAAAATTATTCCGCATGCCGATGTTGTTGCG
>MFYY01000100.1:28321-28543 GCA_001787855.1 Candidatus Riflebacteria bacterium GWC2_50_8
GGAGTGACCTGTCTTAACGATACTATCGAAGGTCTGCTGGCACTTAAGAAGCCTGGTGCAAAAGTCATTGTTGTCGGCCCATCGGTGCCGATGAGTTCTGCGCTTTTTGATTTTGGCGTCGATGTGATAGGCGGTGCCTGGGTTGAAGACGAGAACGAGGTTTATGCCAAAGTGAGTCAGGGCGGTGCGCCGCGGCATCTCAATGGCATGCGCAGCGTTCTT
>MFYY01000100.1:28560-30730 GCA_001787855.1 Candidatus Riflebacteria bacterium GWC2_50_8
AATCGCACCATCCCGCTGAGAGCCTGATCAGGGCTTGAGCGGTCGCAGGTCTTCTTTGCCGGTCAGGCTGGCAATTGTTGCGCTGAGAAGTTCAATCACCGCATCAATATCTTTGATCGAGGCCATTTCGATCGGAGAATGCATGTAGCGCAGGGGTAGCGAAACCAGCGCTACCGGCACACCATTGCCCGAAAACATTATTCTGTCGGCATCGGTACAGGTGCGTCCCGGTGTTAATTCAAATTGTATCGGCATTTTGAGCTTTTTTGCGCTCTTTTCGAGCAGTTCGTTAATACGCCGATTAACCGGACTGCCGACCGAAAGGGCCGGGCCCCTGCCAAGCAGAACCTCGGAAGGATTCTGTGCATCTTCGCCCGGAGTGTCAGTGTTGTAGGTAACATCGCAGGCGATGCCCATGCTGGGCTGAATAACCGCTCCAGCACAGTGTGCGCCGCGCATGTTGGTTTCTTCGCCAGTAGTGCTGACCGCAAAAACGCCGACTTTGAGCTTGTGCGTGCTCAACTTTCTAAGCACTTCTGCTACGATAAATGAACCGGTTTTGTTATCCAGGCCTTTGCAGACAAGCTTGTCTTTGTTAAAAAGTTCTGGTTCGCTCTGATAAAGAATGTAGTCGCCGACACGTACGAATTTTGCGACTTCTTTTTTGCTGTTAAAGCCGCAGTCGATAAAGTAGTCTTCGCATTTTGGCTTGCTGGGGGCATCAGTATCTGACTTGCGATTGAACCCGATAACACCACCGACTTTGCCGCCGTAGCCAAGAATGTCAACCTTCAGACCTGGCAATAGCGCCGGTTTAATGCCGCCGGCGTTGGTGAAGTAAATGAAGCCGCGATCATCGACGCGCTTGACCATCAAGGCGATCTCATCACTGTGTCCTGCCAGAAGAACCTTGAATGGTGCCAGCGGATTGAGCGCTCCGATGGCGTTGCCAGAGTGATCAGTTTCAACCTGGGCAAATGTCTTAACGTAATCGAGCCACAGGCGTTGATGAGCACTTTCATCACCAGAAGGTGAATGCGCTCGCAACAGGTTGCAGAAAAAATCTCTGGCGGTTTTATCCATGGTTATTCTCCAGTCATATGGGGTAAGCCGGTAGTAATTTGCAAATTTATCCGCTTATCGGAAACAGTTCGATGATTGTTAAGTTTTTCAGACAATCACTTCGCTGCCCGCCGGGCAAAAAAAAATCCGGGGGTTACCCGGACCTGAAAAATAAGGAGGCAAACAAATCCATGACCATTGTCGAGCATAAGTGATGTTTTGTTTAGTACTGATTTTTCAGCGAAGATGGGCAACGGCAGACAAGGATAAACGACAGAGCACAGCTTTGATTTCCAACAGGCGCCGATGTACAAGAAAAATAATCAAATTTTTTTACTTTTTTGCAGATTGTGATAAAATCTGAGCAGATTCTGATTTGAGGAACTTAAAATGGCAGCGCTTGCTTATACTATTACTGAAGAAAAAGGGTTTCCGGTCGTGCGGTTTCAGAACTACTGTACCAACGAAACGCTCGAGGGGCTCGCCGATAAGGTTGGACATCTTTGCGATAAAGACAAGAATCGCCTGATATTTGATTTTACCAGCTGTGAGATCATTAACAGTCTGGGTATGGCCACGCTTCTCGAAACCCTGATGATCGTGCAGGACTATGAGGGGCGGGTTATAATCTCTGGATTGAACGCCATTCAGCAAAAGTTTTTCGGTCTGACCGGCGTATTTTCACTTTCGACTCATGCCGAAGATCTGACCCAGGCCTTTGTCTTATTGCAGTCCGCTTAGACGGCAGCCCTCGCGACTACCCCGCCAGATTTGCTGAAAAAACCGCATTACTGATGTAAATCAGGTTGAAAACTCTTAGTGTTTGGTATTAGTCTAAACATAGCAAGTTTTGTCAGTCGATCTGGAATTATAAATGCTTGAGCTGGATCAGTTAAAAAAAGAGTTGACGGCGCCCGTAAAGACTTTAAAGCTGCAGGCTATAGAAACAGCTTTAAAAGCTGAGGCCAGCTCTGAATTACTGACAGTTCTCGAAGAGAGCCTGTCTCTCGAACAGGACCCCGAATGTCAGCTTCTGTTACAGCATGCAATCGATCAGAACCAGCTGAAGCTTTTTGACGCTCAGGCTCCTGTCTTTCCGATTGATCAG